>JAPKYU010000428.1 GCA_026394175.1 Acidobacteriota bacterium
CCAGCATCCCCGGCCGGAAATCCGCCACGTTGGAGCCGGCCTCCACGACCTCGCCGACGAATTCGTGGCCGATAGCCATCGGCACCGGAATGGTCTTCTGCGCCCAGGCGTCCCAGTTGTAAATGTGGACGTCGGTTCCGCAGATCGCCGCCCGCTGTACCTTGATGAGAACGTCGTTGATCCCGATCTCCGGCAGGGGCACGTCTTCCAGCCACAAACCGGGTTCCGGCCGGCTCTTGACCAGCGCTTTCATCGTCGTCTTCACTCCATCCCCCTTGTTTCAACTCCGCGTGGCGCGCCGCTATTTCTGGTAGATGATCGCGCGGCCTTCCTCGATCACCAGGCGGTCGATGCCGGCCGGCAACTGGAACGGCCGATCGATCGCCGCTTTCGGATAGCGCGGCAGCACGAAGCGGCGCACCAACAGGTCCAGAAGGGCGCCGCTCAGGGAGAGATTGCCGATGGCCACTTGCTCCAGGTGAAGCACGCCGCTGCCGTTCGAGGAGGTAAACGAGCCGGTGCCGCTGACCGGGCGCTTGCCGGCCAGCAAGGCGTCCAGCAGCGGATGGATGGGGCGGTTGGAGGACGCTTTCACCTCGTCAAAGTCAACCATCGCGTCTCCGGTCACGCGGCCGGCGTGTAACTGGAACCGAATCTGGGAGACGCCGCGCGGAATTTTCACGCCCATCCGGTACTGGAAGTAGGAATTGAGCTCTTCTTCGGAGAGCGTCGTGGTCAGGGGCTGCGCCTTCGCCTTGGGCGGGCCGGCCGCGTGCGCGACAATGGCATCCAGCTTCTGCTGCATGCGGCCGGCGGCCGCTTCCGAAACCGCTCCGCTGGCCGTGGCCGGGTTTGCCGAGCGGGTGAACCGCCACAGCGCCGCCGCCCCGATGGCCACAATCGCGACGATCACTATGGTGGCAACAATGCGCTTCATACCGGGCCGCCCGCAGGCGGCAGGTCTCTGATAACCCGTGATTCGTACTTCATTCGCGGCAGGGACTCACCGCTACCGTTCCCAGCGGATGCCGACGGCGTAGGCCAGCGCGTAATGGACTGTATCGGGGAAGGCGGGGGAAAGGCCGGTCAGCAAGCGGCCGTACCAGCGGCGCGGGCGGCCGGCCGGGCGGAAGCAAGAGCCGGGCGTCAGCATCACCAGCCGTCCCTTGAAGGGCATGGCGGAGGCCGAGCGCTCCGATCCCATCTTCGGGTACTTGACCAGGACGTCCCACCATCCGTCGGCTGGATCGCTATCTTCCGGCACAAAGTGGCTGAGGCTGACGAAGGCGTTCTCGAACGGCAACGGTTCCAGCCAATCGCAGGGCTCGGCAGCGCCCAGCAACTCGAATGCGCCGCGGCCCGTGCTGCTCCCCTTGCCGAAACCCGAACGGCCGAGCGCGCCGAACAAAGCGGCAAGCTTGGGCAGCCACTCCTCATCGGCGCGCACGTGAACGGCGGCGGTCCCTTGCGGAACCGCTGCAGCATGCCGCTGAGCGCCGTCTCCTCCGAGGCGCGCGCCAACTCCCAGCAAAGCGCGCCAAACAGGCTGTCGGCCTGCCACGGCGTGCCCCAGGGGGCCAGCGGGCGAAGCCGAAACCGGGCCGATTTCATACCGTAACGCTTTCCAGCGTCATGGGATCGACGCTGATGTTCTCGAAGCGGACCTGGCCGGAGCCGCGGCTGCCGCCGGCGCCCAGCGCGCCGATCTCCTGGATCAGCCCCAGCCCCTTGCGGACGAACTCCAGCATCTTCACCGGCTCGTCGCCGTCATAGACGTGGACCAGGATCTCCATCTGGAAGGCGGCATCCCAGACGCGCTCCTGCCAGCGGGGGTGCTCAGCCGTCCCCTTATCGCGGTCCACCAGGTTCTCGGCTTTCTCCTCGAACAGCGACTTGCCCTCCGCCTGCAGATCGCGGAAATGGCGGCTGGATTCCGGGGTCAAGGGAGCATCGCGCACGATGATGCGGGTCGGCGAGGATTCGGCCTGGGGCCGCTTGTGGGCCCCGAAAACCACGCAGACCAGGCAATCCCTCCGCCCGCAGTTGCAGGGGTCGCCCTCGCGCCCCTTGCCCTCCACCTTTTCCAGCATGGCCCGCAGGCGCCCCTTCAAGCTGGAGCCGGGAACGTAAGGCTCGCCGTTCACCGGGTTATGAATCGATGGGAAATCGACCGCCGTGCCCTGCTCCAGCGTGGCCGGGTTGCCTCCGATTCTCAATCCCCCGTTGGGCACTCGAATGATCGCGCGCATGCGCAGGCAGCCTACCAGTTTCTTCATCGGCGCTCCTTTCGGATGTGCAGCAGGCCGCCCGCGTAGGCCGCCACGGCCTGGAAATGCTGGACGAAAGCCTGCAAAGTTTTTTCGTCGACCACGCGATCGACGTTGGCCTCAATGAAGCGGCGGAACACCTCGGGCGCCTTGCGGCGCGCCGAGCGTTCCACGGCGAAGGCCTTCAACTTCTGGATCTCGTTGAGCGCCGGCTCGATGGGGCGCTTGCCGAACTTGAAGGCCTCCCAAGCGCGGCGCACGTGGTTAAAGAAGACGCGGAGCTGCTGCGCGGTGGAGTCCGACGGCATGTAAGCCAGCGCCTGCGCCACCTGTTCAGCCCAGTCGGTGAGCACCTCGCGCCGCAGCGCGCCGGAGGGCGCGAAATATCCGCCTTGCAGGTACCCGTGCGGCAGCTCGCGCGACGCGGAAACAAAGGCGACGGTGCCAGCCGCACCGGGAGGGCGCTCCCTGCGCGGAGGGGGCTCGCGGAACGGGCGCTCACGCCCCGGCGGCGCCGTGGCCGCCGCTGCGGCCTCGGCGGGCCGTTCGCCGGCCGGCTTCTCGGCGCCCCCGGCCGGCACGGGACCTTGCACGGCACGCTCGGAGCGCATCGCCGTCGCACACTCGTCGCACATCCTGTGTTGCGGGCGTGCCGGCCGGAATTGCTTGCCGCACCGCGCGCACGCGCTTTCCGGCAGCGGCTCGGGCGGGGCCGGCGCCACGCCTGCTTTGCGAAAGGCATCTTCCATGCTTCCCATAGTCTTCTCCAGTGCCAAGGAAGTGCTAAGTGCTGAGTGCTCAGTGCTGAGTGGCAGCCGCCACTTAGCACTCAGCACTCAATCCTCGGCCTGCGGCGCGCTTTCCGCCGCCGCGGGCTCGACTTCGGCTGTCTCTTCCGGCTCTGCTTCGCGGCGCTCAACAGCCACGGCCAGCGACGCATACCGCGCCAGAAACGGCACCCAGCGCCAATCCGAGTCCGGCGAGGCGGGCGCTAGGCGAACGGCCCACACACGCGCCTGGCCGGGCTTGACGCGCGCGTTGCGGATCAGCGCCTCCAGCGCCGGACGCCAGGCGTCACCCGGCTGGAGGCTGGCCGCATGCAGGCCCGCAAGCCGGTTCAGCCAGGCGCCACTGATGGCGCGGTTCCTCACCCAGACAGCCACCGCCCTGGCCCTTTGCAGCGCGGCCGGCAGATGTTGCCATTCCACCGAGCTACCCAGGGCAGCGAGCCGATGGCCTCCGGCCGCCACGGCCTCCCGCAGCAGCTCGCGCGCCTCTCCGGCGGCTGAAGCAACGCTCGAAGAAGGACGCGCCAATGCCAGGCCGGCCGATAGCGTGAGCTCGCGGCCCACTTGCCTGCCAAACTCGCGGTTCAGCCGCGCCGCCAGCTCGAGCATCTGTTGCCAGGTGCCCGCCAGCAACACCCCGCTACCATTTTCCAATATAGGGTAAACCAGCGGGAACTCGCCCTCCAGCAGGCGCGCCAGGTGTTCGCCGAAAAAAGCGTTCAACGCCCGATCAAGCTGCACGGCGCGGTGCGGCTCCCCCTCCAGCGATTGGAACACATCGGCGAGATCGTCCACTTCGGCATAAAGGTAGCCGAGCAGCTTTGACTCGCCGGCCAGTTGCTCGAATGATAACGGCCGTCCCTCGGCCGTCGGCAGGCGTCGTAGCACCAGCCACTTGCCGGCATCCAGGGGAAATTCATGCCCGCTTCCGTCCTGGGAGAAGCGCAGCGCCAGGCCGGGAACGGCCAGCTCGGGATCGCCATCCGCGGCCAGCCAGCCCCGGTCGATGGCAGGAAGGCGCTCGCCCAGCTCGCTGTCGCGGGCGCAGGAGTCGCACAGCGATTCCTCGCCCAGCGACCGGACTTGAGTCACCACGGTGCAACCCGCGCAGCGGCCATACTGGGAACCCGCGGGCAGAACGAAGGCGCGCCCGTTCCAGCGCAGCCCGACGCGCAGGGCCCCTTCCAGCGGCTGCAACTGCGCGCCCCGCAGGCCCTGCTGCAGTGCCTGCCACGGCAGCCGCCCGTCCTGGGAGATTTCCCCGACCAGGAGGCACCGGACTTCGCCGGCCAACTGCGGTTGCTGGAGCAGCCAGATGTCGAATTCGTGCTGGATGTCGTTCAGCGTTTCACGCCACCCCGCCTCCGCCGGACCTGCCAGAACAAAACGGTTGCCGGCGAACAGCAACGGAGTCAACGCCAGCCGCTGGGCCACGCGCAGCAGCATGAGTTCGGCCGTAAGCGCGGCGCGGAACGAGCGCGCCCGCAGGCGCCGCGAAGTTCCGCCAGTCGCCGGCACCGGCCGCAGAATGAAGCTGTCCAGTCCCTCCAGCGTTCCTTGCACCACAAGGTGACCAGGGTGGAGCTCGACTGCCGGTGGCTGTTCGGCCAGGGGTTCGGGCTCGGCGGATGGAGCGGGCACAGGGCCGGCCCCTACAACCGCCGGCTGCGGCAGTTGGCCTGGCGACTCGCCTTCGGCCGACTGAGCGGGCAGTCGCCGCGGCGACCCCGCCCCTTCAACGGCCGCTTGCGGCTCCGCCTCCTTCACTTCCGCGGCCGGAGCCGGCTCGATGCCCGGCGCTGCTTCCAACACCTGCGCCCCTTCCGGTGGGCTTGGGTGCTCGGGCTCCGGGGCAGCCTCGGCCCTTTCATCCCTCCCGCCGGGCGGCAGTTCGGGTTGATCCACTTCGCGTTCCATTATATAGGGCGGCGCACACTCACCCCTTCACGAGGGGGCCAAATTTTTCAGTTTATCCGAGCCTCAGATGTTTGCAAGTGGAATCGTGAGCCCCGCCGCAAAAGAGATTCAAACCAGCGGGGTTATTCGCCGCAATGAGAATGCACCCGCAGACGTACGCCGGCGCCGGCACGGTTCATTGCCCCGCAGCGGCGACCCTATTTGCCCGACTGGCCGCCGGCGCACCCGATAAACGTCTGCCGTATACCCAACTTTTCTGGTGGAAATGTTTCCCACTTCATGGGATAATAGGGGTGCTGTTGAGGTTTTGTATTCATCCTGAGGTCGCGGACTCGAAGGGCTGCAAAGCTGGAAACAGATTTGTGGCCTTTTTTATTGCCCGGGGCTCGGGAGGATGGCCGAACAGCACGACAACAACAACAGGAGTGGAGTAGTGAAAGAAAAAGGAATCGTGAAGTGGTTTAACGCTGCGAAAGGCTACGGCTTTATCCAGCGGTCAACAGGTGAGGACGTGTTCGTCCATTTTTCGGCCATCCAGAGCCAGGGATATCGGACGCTGGATGAAGGCGCGGAGGTGGAATTCGTGGTGACGCGCGGCCCCAAGGGTTGGCAGGCCGAGCAAGTTACCGTGGTCTAACGCCTTATCTAAGGAGGCGAAAGTCACGGGCCGCTCCTCACGGGGCGGCCCGTGGTGTTTTAGGAAGTGCGGAATTCGGAGTGCGGAGTTTCTTGGAGCACCTCGCACTCCGCGCCCCGCATTCCGCACTCCACTTAGGCTTGCCCTTCCCCCCTGCCCGGCGCTACCATATCGCTGGCTCCGAAGAGGCTGGAGAAAGAAGCCCACAGCCTACAGCCGTTTTTCATGCTCGCCAAGATTCGCAGCGCCGCGGTTTTCGGCATCGATGCTTACGTGGTCGATGTCGAAGTCGACCTCACCAACAGCGGAAACCACGACTTCTTCATTGTCGGCCTGCCCGACATGGCCGTGAAGGAGAGCGCCTTGCGCGTCCGGGGTGCGTTGAAGAATTGCGGCTACTTCTTCGGGCAGAGCGTCTGGGTGAATCTGGCGCCGGCCGACAAGAAGAAAGAAGGCTCGGGCTTCGACCTGCCAATGGCCATGGGGATCCTGTGCGGTCTGGAGGCGGTGGCGCGGGCGCGGCTGGCAGAGTTTCTCTTTGTCGGCGAGCTGTCGCTGGACGGCGGGCTGCGGCCGGTGCGGGGCGCGCTGCCCATCGCCGTGCAGGCCCGCGACGCCGGCATCGCCAACCTGGTGGTGGCGGCGGCCAATGCCCGCGAGGCGGCCGTGGTCGAAGGCGTCAACGTGTTCGGGCTGAACTCGGTGGGCGAGGCCATGGCTTTGGTCAACAGCGCTCAGACGTTTCAGCCGACGCGGGTGGACTTGGCGGAAGTCTTCGCCCACAGCAGCACCTATAACGTCGATTTCCGCGAGGTGCGCGGCCAGCAGGCGGCCAAGCGCGCGCTCGAAGTTGCCGCCGCCGGCTCCCACAACATGCTGATGATCGGGCCGCCCGGCTCCGGCAAGACCATGCTGGCCAAGCGTTTGCCCACCGTATTGCCGGCGCTCAGCTTCGAGGAGGCCCTGCAAACCACCAAGATCCACAGCGTGGCCGGTGTGCTGGATTCGGCACAGGGGCTGCTGGGGACGCGCCCCTTCCGCTCCCCGCACCACACCATCTCCGACGCCGGGCTGGTGGGCGGGGGCACCATCCCTCACCCGGGCGAGGTCAGCCTGGCGCACAACGGCGTGCTCTTCCTGGACGAGTTGCCTGAGTTCCGCCGCAACGTGCTGGAGGTCCTGCGGCAGCCGCTCGAGGACGGCGTGGTCACCATCGCCCGCGCCGCCATGACGCTTTCCTTTCCGGCTCTGTTCATGCTGGCCGCCGCCATGAATCCCTGCCCCTGCGGGTTCTTCAACGACCCCACGCGCGAGTGCCACTGCACGCCGGCCATGATCCAGCGCTACGTCTCGAAAATCTCCGGGCCGCTGCTGGACCGCATCGATATCCACATGGACGTGCCGGCGGTGAAGTATCGCGAGCTGCGCGGCGAGGAGAGCGCAGAAAGCTCGGCCGACATCCGGGCGCGGGTCGAGCGTTCGCGCGGCCTGCAGCTTGAGCGCTTCAAGAAAGACGGCATCTACGCCAACGCCCAGATGAGCACGCGCCTGATCCGCCGCCACTGCGCCATTGACGAGGCGTCGGAGAAGTTACTGGAAATGGCGATCACGCGCATGGGCCTCTCGGCCCGCGCCCACGACCGCATCCTGAAAGTTGGCCGCACCATCGCCGACCTGGAAGGCGTCGCCGCGATCAAATCCACGCACATCGCCGAAGCCGTCCAGTACCGCTCGCTGGACCGCACCTATTGGGCGTGACCTGCGTTGCGCACGGGGCTAGAATGATGTAGGGGCACACAATTGTGAAGAACGTAAACAAGAGGATCGATCAACTGGAAAAACAAATCAGCGAACTTCGCCTGATCGTGCTCCAACAGGCGCCGGCCAAAACCACGGTGTCATTCAAGGGAGCTTTGAAGGGGGCGAAGATCAGCGAGGCAGATATCCGTCAGGCCAAGAAATCGCTATTCCCGCACGCTCGCGCGAAATGATTTACGTCGCCGATACCCATGCTTTCCTCTGGCACTTGGCCGAAGACAAGAGGCTCGGCCGGGCTGCACGCGCAATCTTTCAATCGGCGGAGCAGGGCGATGCCGTGATCGTTTTGCCTGCGATCGCGGTGGCTGAGTGTCTGATGGTCATTGAGAAGAAGCATCTCGATCTCCAGTTCGCAGCGTTATTGGAAAAGCTGAGAGTGGGCCTCAACTTCACTACCCTTCCGCTGGATTTGCGCGTGCTTTCGCGAGCGGCGCAACTGGCTGGACTTCCCGAACTGCATGACAGGATCATCGTCGCCTCGGCCGATCTGCTCGGCGCACCGCTGCTGACGCGTGACCGGGCGATCAGCGCTTCCCGCTACGTGCAGACGATCTGGTGATTTGCCGCCTTCACGTGCATGGGCCTTTCGGCCCGCGCCCACGACCGCATCCTGAAGGTCGGCCGCACCATCGCCGACTTGGAAGGCGTCCCGGCGATCAAGCCCCCGCACATCGCCGAAGCCGTCCAGTACCGCTCGCTGGACCGCACCTATTGGGCGTAGTAATCTATGAGAGGAAGAGCCCGTGGGACTGACCGTCCTGGAGATTGAAGTCGGAAACCCGGCGAATCCCGCGGCCACGGAGAAACTCGAATTCCTGGTCGATTCCGGCCCCAGCTATTCGGTGGTTCCGGCTGCCATGCTGGAGAGGCTCGGCATCAAGCCGCTGGCCACGCAGGAATTCCGGCTGGCTGACGGCACGAAGATCACCCGCAAGAGGGGAATCGCCCTGTTCCGATACGGGGAGCGGGTGGGTGGAGCGGACGTAATCTTCGGCGAGGAAGGCGATTACAGCCTGCGCGGTGCCTTCACCCTGACAGCCCTCGGCCTGGCACTCGACCCACTGCGCCGCGGTCTGAGACCGCTGCCCATGATTCTCGCCGCGCTGCGCTGAGCGCCCGCCCCACTGTGCCCGCCAGAACGAACCTCAGGAGCGCTTCAGCGACAGCTTGCCGGTGAAGCGTGCGCACTTCACCGTACCCTCCATCTTGTCGCCCGAGACTGTGAAGTCGAAGATGACCAGACCGTCGCCGGAGGACTCAGGGGGCGCCACCACTTCAAAGGTGAGCTTATTGCCATCCAGTTTCCCTTTGCTGATGGGGAGCACGCGGTCGGGCCCCGGCCCGGCGCTGCCGGTGACTTCCTGTCCATCCTGGCGAAAATCCAGATAGACGCCGCTGTCTCTGGTTTCGCCATTGGCAAATTTCAATTCGCCGGTGCCCTCCCACTTGCCCGTTACCTCGGCAGCATTCAGCGTGACAGCAAAAATGAAAAGGGGCAGAAGGCGCGACACCGTTTGCTGGCACGTCAGAAACATGGTCCGCAGTATACTCGGGGTCACCGCTGCCGTCATGGTTATTGTTTAGCGTGCCCGATTGTGCGGCGTACGCGGTCCCCCACAAGCCGCAGTGCCGGAAGAGCGCAGCCGTCGGAAGCCATCCAAGGGCGCTACCCGGTGCCCGCAGACCGTGTATAAGGTGTGGTATGGACGGTTCCTCAGCGGTCCAGCCGGTTGCTCCCCGGGCCACGGCGCTTCCCGCGCGCCTCCTTTACGGCGCCGCCGTCTTCCTCGGCGCCCTGCTGCTGTTCCTCGTGCAGCTCGTCGTCAGCAAGCACATTCTTCCCTGGTTCGGCGGCGCGCCGGGCGTGTGGAACACAAGCATGCTGGTGTTCCAGGCGCTGTTGTTGGGCGGGTACCTTTACGCGCACGTCATTAGCAGCCGGCTGCGGCCGCGCACGCAGGCCGCCGTGCACCTGCTCTTGCTGGCGGCTTGCGGCGCCCTCCTGCTGATTCTTTCCTTCGCCTGGCCTTCGCCGATCACTGCTGGCGAGGCGTGGAAGCCGGGCGAGCACACCAACCCCCTGCTGGGGGTCGTCGGCACGCTGTGCGTCAGCGTCGCGTTTCCGTTTCTCCTGCTGGCAAGCACCAGCCCCCTGTTGCAGCGCTGGTTCAGCTTATGCGGAGCCGGCCGCTCGCCGTACCGGCTCTACGCGCTGTCGAACGCCGGCTCGCTGGCGGGCCTGCTCTGCTATCCATTCCTGCTGGAGCGGGTGTTGACGGTACGGCACCAGGGGTGGCTGTGGAGCGCCTGCTACGGCGCATTTTCACTCGCCACCGCCGCCGTTGCCTTGAGCTTTGGCAAAGGCGCGCCGGAAACGAATACTGCGGATTGCGGATTGTCCGCCGCAGCGGACGGATTTCAACCGCGCTTACAGTTCGCAATCGGCAATCCGCAATTCCGCAGGGCGCTATGGCTGGCGCTGCCCGCCTGCGCGTCGGTTGCGCTGCTGGCCACCACAAATCTGATTTGCCAGGAAGTGCCGGTTACGCCTGTTTTGTGGGTGCTGCCGCTCTGCCTCTACCTGCTGTCGTTCATCATCTGTTTCGACAGCCCCCGCTGGTACCGGCGGGAAATCTTCCATCCGCTCTATCTAGCCGCCGTCTTCTTTGCCCTGGTCACGTCGGCCATGGGCGGCCTGGCAAACCTTTTCTGGCAATTGCTGATCTACTCCAGCGCGTTGTTTGTGGTTTGCATGGTTTGCCATGGCGAGCTCGCGCGCCTGAAGCCGGCGCCCCGGTATCTCACTCCGTTTTACGTGGCGGTCTCGCTGGGCGGCGCGCTCGGCGGAATGCTCGTCGTTCTGGCCGCGCCGCTCGTTTTTCGCAACTACTGGGAGTTCCAGATCTCCCTGATCGGCTGCGGCGTTCTGCTCTTTGCCGTGCTCGTATCCGACCGCGAATCCTGGTTCCATGAAGCGCAGCCATGGCTTGCCTGGGCCATGATTCTGGGCCTCTTGATCCTGATCGGCGTTGCCGTGCGCTTGCTGCTGCGCGGCACGTTGGGGACCGGCTACTACGCGACCGTCTGCGTGACGGCGTTCTTCGCCGCGCGGGCGGCGCGGAGACCGGCGGCCAGGGGGCGGCGCGCGGCTCCGCTCGCCGTCCTATCCTCCGGCGTGGTTCTCGCCGTCTTCACATTGCTGCTGATCGTGCATTGGCGCTCCGACGCCGCGGGCGTCCGCGTCATCAGCCGGAATTTTTTTGGTGTAAAGAAGGT
>JAPKYU010000429.1 GCA_026394175.1 Acidobacteriota bacterium
GGCAAGACTCGGTTCTCGTTGAAGAAAAAATGAACCACAAGGTCACGGAGGACACAAAGAGACACAAAGAAAGAACTTGGTGTTTCTTGGTGTCCTTTGGTCTTTGTGGTGAATTTCATTTGGCGGCGCGCAGCATGTCGCGCGCGTGCTTCAGCACCGTATCGGTGATGCGGGCGCCGCTGAGCATGCGGGCCAGCTCCGCGGCCCGCTCGTTGTCCTCCAGGCGGCGCGCCCGCGTTACGGTCCGCCCCTCCTGTTCCATTTTCTCGACGTAAAAGTGCTGGTCGGCAAACGAAGCGATCTGGGGCAGGTGTGTGACGCAGAGAACCTGGTGTGCGCCGGCCAGCGCCTTCAGCTTCCGGCCGACCGTCTCGGCCACGCGCCCCCCGATGCCGGCGTCGATCTCGTCGAAGACCAGGGTGCGCGCCGTCTCCGGATCGGCGCCTGCCCGGCGGCTTTGCCGGCCCGGCGCGCCCGATTCGGGCGCGCGCTGCTCTTCGACGGCTGTTTTCAGCGCCAGCATCAGCCGCGACAGTTCGCCTCCCGAGGCCACCTGGTCCACCGGGCGCAGCGGTTCGCCGGGGTTGGGCGAGATCAGGAATTCCGTGCGGTCAATGCCGGTGGCGCTCCAACTGGCGCCGTCGCCGCCCGCCGGTGTCTCCTCGAGGGGCGCGAATTGGATCGAGAGCCGGGTGTTTTCCATGGCCAACTCGCCCAGGATGCGCGCCACCGCCTTTTCCAGCCGCGCGGCGGCGGTCTTGCGGCGCCCCGAGAGTTCCCCGGCCAGTTCGCGGTAGCGCGTTGCCGCGGCCTCCATATGCTGCTGCGCCTGGCGTGCCAGCTCGTCGGAGGACTCCAGCTCTTCGAGCTGGCGGCTGACCCTTTCCAGGTGCGCCAGCACGTCCGCCAGCGACGGACCGTACTTCCGCTTCAGGCGGTCCAGCGCCGCCAGGCGGTCTTCCACCTGCTCCAGCCGCTGGGGATTGGCGTCCAGCCGCTCCAGGTAGTCGCGCAGGGAAAGGGAAGCGTCCTCGATGGCGATGCGGGCGCCGCGCAGGCTGTCGCAGAGCGGCTGCAGCCGGGCGTCGAAGCGGGCCACCTCTTCCAGGGCCCGCAGGGCGGCGGCCACCGCGCCGCCGGCCGCGCCGGGCCCTTCGTAAAGCTGCTGGTAGGCGGCTTGCACGGCCGCCTGAATGCGCGTGCTGTTGGCCAGCACCCGCTTTTCCTCGGCCAGGCGCTGGTCTTCCTCCGGTTCGGGGCGTGCCGCTTCGATCTCCTGTTTTTGGAAGGACCACAGGTCGGCCAGCCGCAGTTTCTCCTGTTCGTTGCGGGTCAGTTCGGCCAGGCGCGCGCCGGCCCGCCGCCAATCGTCAAAGGCCTCGGTTACCTGCTGGGCTGCGTCCTCCGCACCCGCATAGTGGTCCAGCAATTCCAATTGAGAGGCGCGCAAGAAAAGCGCCTGCTGTTCGTTCTGACCATGGATGTCGCCCAGCCACGGCGCCAGCGCGCGCAGCGCCCCGACCGTGGCCGGGCGGTCGTTGAGGAACACGCGGGTGCGACCGGAGACGTGCAACTCGCGCTTCACCAGCAGTTCCCCGGCGGGCTGCAGCTCGATGCCCAACTCCTCGGCCGCCCGGCGCAGTTCGCGCGGAGTGGCCGTCTGGAAGACGCCGCAGAGCACGGCCCGCTCCGCCCCGGCGCGGATGGCATCCGGCGAGGGGCGGCCGCCGAGCAGCAGTCCCAGCGCATCCACCACGATCGACTTGCCGCTGCCGGTTTCGCCGGTCAGCAGGTTCAGCCCCGGCCCGAATTCCAGCGCCAGGCGGTCGATCAGCGCGTAGTTTTCGATGTGGAGCTGCTGCAGCATAGTCAGGTGTCAGGTGCCAGGTTTCAGGTGCCAGGTCGGCCCCTGCACTCCACGGGCGGAGTGTACCATGTCCAGCAACCCCTGGCGGATTTTGGATTTCGGATGGCCTGATACCTGACACCTGGCACTTGGCTGCACCGGACATCGGCTTTGTGTTACTGTTAGCATTTGGGGCGTAATTTCGAGGGGGAATTGTCTTTGGCCTTATCGCTTTTCGCAACCGTGGGCGGCAGCGAGATGATCCGCCTGGTGACCGAAACCGGCGTGGTCGCCAAAATCGTGCTGGCGATCCTGCTGATCTTTTCGGTCTTTTCCTGGGCGGTGATCTTTTCCAAGTGGTCGCGGTTCCGCCAGGCGCGCGCGCAGAGCGACCGTTTCTTGCGGGCCTTCCGGCGCAGCCGCAAGCTCTCGGATCTGGACGCCATCAGCCAGCAGTTCCGGCCCAGCCCGCTGGTGGCCCTGTTCGAATACGGTTACGAGGAGTTGCGCAACCAACTGGCCGGCGGCGACCCCACGGGCGTGCCTTTTCAGGCCGGCAGCCTGGTGGCGGTGCAGCGGGCCCTGCAGATCGGGGCCAGCGAGCAACTGACGGGGATGGAGCGCATGCTCAGTTGGCTGGCCACTACCGGCGCGGTGACGCCGTTCATCGGCCTGTTCGGCACTGTGTGGGGCATCATGGATGCCTTCCACGGACTGGGCACGGCCGGCGCCGCCAGTATCCGCGCCGTGGCGCCGGGCATTTCCGAGGCCCTGATTACCACCGCCGCCGGCCTGTTCGTGGCCATTCCCGCCGTCATCTTTTACAACTATTTTCTGCACGGGCTGCGAGATTTCGGCACGCGCATGGACAACTTCTCGCTGGAATTCCTGAACGTGGCCGAACGCAATTGCGCCGGCCGCGGCGAGCGGACAGGGAGCTAGGCCGTAGGCTGTAGACTGTAGGCTGCAACGGTTGCCATATCTTGATCGCCTACAGCCCACAGCCTACGGCCCACAGCCGTGAATATGGCGTTCACCAACCAGCAAGGGCGCACGCAGACGTCGCTGGCCGACATTAACGTCACGCCCTTTGTCGATGTGGTGCTGGTGCTGCTGATCATCTTCATGGTGACCGCGCCGGTGATCGAGTCGGGCATCGACATCGATTTGCCGCAGACGCGCACGGTCAAGGAGATGACCCAGGAGCGGGTGATTGTCTCCATCGACAGCAAGCAGCGGCTGTACATTGGCAGCGAAGCCATCAACGTGCACCAGCTTGGGCCCCGGCTGCGGAGCATGCTGCGCGACCCCAGCCGGCAGGTCGTGATCCTCCGCTGCGACAAGGACGTGCCGTTCGGGCTGGTGGCCGGGGTGATGGACGAGATGTACCAGGCGGGCATCAAGAACATCTCGGTGGTCACCAAGCCTCTGGAGAAGCCGCCGGCACAGCAAGGCAAATGAAGTTGCGCATCCAGCTCGGGAAGCGCGCGGACCGCGAGGCAGGCGGGCCGGAACGGATAGGGCGGCCGCTGACCGCCTCGCTGTTCCTGCACGGGTTGCTGGCCCTGGCCGCGGTCTTCGGCGGGGTGTTGCTGGCGCCGGGCGGGCGCCACCTGTGGGGCGAGGCCGGGCTGGGCGGCGGCGTCGCCGTCCCGGTCAACCTGATGCCCTCGGTTCCCCTGCCGCCCAGCCGCGGCCCCGAGAACCCCTTGGCCTCGCCGACCAAGGAATACTATCCGGCCGAGCCCAGGCGGCCGGAGCGCGCCGCGCCTCCACGGACCTCGGCCCGCGATTTCGAAGAGTTGAAAGAGAAACTGCGGAGGCTGGAGCGGGAACGGGCACGGGAAGAACTGGCGGGCCTGAAGCGGCAGCGCGAGATTCCCGACAATGCCCTGCCCGGCTCCACCAGCAGCGGCCGCGCTTCCTCGCCGGTGTACGGCATGGCCACCGGGCAGGGCTCCGGCGGCATCGGGTTCAGCGGCGATTTCGGCTCGCTGTACGGCTGGTACGTGAGCGCGGTCAAGTCGTGCATCGCGCGGCACTGGGACCGCAGCCGCGTGGACGCCTCCATCCACTCCGCCCCCCGCGTCTACGTGGAGTTCGATATTCAGCGCAACGGGATCATGACCGGCGAGCGCATCGCCACCTCCAGCAATATCCCCTCGGTGGATCGCGAGGCGCTGCGCGCCGTGCAGGGCTGCAGCGGAAGAAGCGACGTCGGCGCCGACTCGAAACTGCCCGACCTGCCGCGCGACTACGCCGGCAAGAGCGTCCGCGCCGAAGTGTGGTTCGAGTTTAAGAAATGAGTAGACAAAAGAAGCTCTCTTTTGAACCACCAAGACACAAAGGCACCAGGTCTTTGTGCCTTGGTGTCCTGGTGGTTGTTTTGGCTCTTTTTGCCTACCACTCAGCCCAGGGCGCTCCCCAGGCGGAACGGAAGGCGGCCATCAGCATCGGCATCCCGCTGAGCCTGGAGCTGAGGAAACTGGCGGTGGCCGACTTCCGCGTCCACAGCCCGGGGCTCGGCCCGCTGGTTGACGTCTTCAACCGGGTGGTGTGGAACGACCTGGACAACTCGGGCGTGTTCGACCTGGTCAGCAAGAGCTTTTACCCCCAGAATGTCCCCGGACGGGGGGAGGAACTGGCGGCACCCGGAGCGTTGGCGGCCTGGGCGGACCCGCCGGTGGGCGCGCAACTGCTGGCTTTCGGCAATGCCTCGCTGGTTTCCGGCAACCTGGTGGTCGAGGGCTTCCTCTATGACACCACCGGCTCGGCGCGGCCGCAAATCCTGGCGCGGCGCTATACTGATGTGACCACGGAAGCGGCCGCCCGCGTGATCGCCCACCGCTTCGCCGACGCGATTCTCCAATTGGCCGGCGGCGGGCTGCCCGGCATCGCCGAATCGAAGATCTACTTCGTGCGGCAGGCGGGTCCGGGCAGGAAGGACATCTGGGTGATGGATTACGACGGCGCCAACCAGCGCCCGGTCACGCAGTATCGCAACCTGACGCTGACGCCCGCCGTCTCGCCGGATGGCAGCAAGCTGGGCTTCACCAGCTACATGGAAGGGTCCCCGAAGGTCTTCATCCTGTCGCTGGTCAGCATGAAGCGGCTGCCCTTTCTCAATGTCAGCGGTTCGCTGAACACCACCCCCGCCTGGTCGCCGGATGGCCGCCGGATGGCCTTCGCGGCCTCCCTCGAGGGTCACTCGCAGATCTTTGTGGCCGATGAGGACGGCAGGAACGCGCGCCGTTTGACCAGCACCGGCGGGGTCAACATTTACCCGCAGTGGAACCCCAAGACCGGCGCGCAGATCGCCTTCGTCAGCGATCGCGGCGGCCTGCCGCAGGTCTACCTGATGGATTCGGACGGCGCCACTGTGCGGCGGCTGACCGAGGGGGATGGCGACGCCGTCCAGCCCTGCTGGTCCCCCAACGGCATGACCATCGCATTTTCCTGGACGCGCGGCTTCGCTCCCGGGAACTATAATGTATTCTTGCTCGATGTCGCCAGCGGGAAGCTGGTGCAGTTGACTCATGGCGCCGGCCGCAACGAGCATCCCTGGTTTTCGCCCGATGGCCGCCAGATCGTTTTCGAGTCGGACCGCAACGGGGGCAAGCAGATTTTCACCATGCTGGCCGACGGCACCAGAGTGCGGGCTCTGACCACCGCGGGCACCAACACGGCTCCGCTGTGGAGCCTGAAATGAAGCGCTGAGTGCTGAGCGCTGAGTTTAGAAGAGCTGGGCGTCACCACCCAGCATTCAGCACTCAGCACTTGAGAAACGGGAATTCATGAGGAAGGAGAGGAAACACAACAATGAATAAACAACACCTCCGGCTCCTGGGTCTGATCTTAATTGTGGTACTGATTGCTTTTAGTGGTGCGGGCTGCAAGAAGAAGGCGGCGCCGCCGCCGCCGCCCCCGCCGCCGCCACCCAAGGTGGAAGCGCCGCCGCCGCCCCCGCCTCAGCCGACAGTCTCGCTGCGCGCCAATCCGAGCACCATCGAGCGCGGCCAATCCACGACGCTCTCGTGGGAGTCGAAGGATGCCGCAGCGGCGACGCTGGAGCCGGGCCTCGGCCAGGTGCCGGCGCGCGGCTCGATGACGGTTTCTCCGTTCGAGTCGCTCACCTACCGCATCACCGCCAAAGGACCGGGCGGAACGGCGGACGCCAGCGCGCGCGTCACCGTCAACCCCCCGCCGCGGCCGCCGGCGCCGCCCCCGCCGGTGGTGGAGGATATCCAGGCGTCCTTCAACAGCCGGGTGCGCGACATCTATTTCGATTACGACAAGTCGAATATCCGGCCCGATGCGGTGCCCGTGTTGCAGGCCAACGGCGAGTGGCTGCGCGCCCATCCCAATGCCAACATCGTGATCGAAGGCCACTGCGATGAGCGGGGCTCGGCAGAATACAACCTGGGGCTGGGTGACCGCCGCGCCACGGCCGCCAAGGAGTACCTGGTCTCACTCGGCATCGACGGCAACCGCATCCGCACCATCAGCTACGGCAAGGAGAAGCAGGTCTGCTCCGAGCACAACGAAGACTGCTGGCAGCGCTGCCGGCACGGCCATTTCGTTCTTGCCCAGTAGCGAACCAGGCTGTCGACTGACGACTGGCGGTCTGCGCTGTGTCTGCCCAGCGGCCAAGCCCCGGCGTTCTAGCGGACGCCGGGGTGTGCGGCAGCCCGCAGCCGACTGCCCTTCAAGGGAGGACCATTGTGAAGCGCGAAATTGTCTATCGCGGTGTGACTGCCGCCTGCCTGGTGGCGTTGCTGGCAACGCCGGCCTTCTCGATCTCCAAGACCGAGCAGATGCTGATCCAGATCCAGACGGTCGTCAACCAGTTGCAGAACGACATGCGCGACCTGCGCAGCGCCCTGGACGAGCGCATGGGGATGGTGCGCCAGTTGATCGAGCAATCGACGGTGACCGTCAGCAAGCTTAACACCGCCATCGACGCGGTGCAGCGCAACGTGCAGAGCAGCGTGGCCGCCCAGGGCGCCAAGGTCGATCAGGTGACCACCAACGTCCAGGCGCTGAACGACTCGATCGAGGACATCCGGGCCCGGCTGGGAAGGCTCTCGGAGCAGATGGCCTCCATGCGCATGGCCATCGAGACGCTCCAGACGCAGCAGGCGCAAATCCAGCAGGCCGCGGCCCAGGCGGCCGCCTCCAGCCAGCCGGGCGCCCCCGGCGCCCCCGGACAGCCGGCCGGTTCCGGCGCGGCGCCTGCTCCCCCGCCCAAGGAACTCTATGACAACGCGCTCCGCGACCTGAGCAGCGGCAATACCGAGCTGGCCATGAAGGAGTTCCTCGACTATCTGCGTTACTACCCGGATACCGACCTGGCCGGCAACGCGCAGTTCTACGTCGGCGAGTCCCTCTACCGGCAGAAGAAGTACCGCGAGGCCATCGATGCCTACGACACGGTGCTGGATCGTTATCCGCGCGGCAACAAGGCCGCCGCCGCGCGCCTGAAGAAAGGGCTGTCGTTCTTCGAGCTCAAGGACCGCGCGGGCGGCGAACGCGAACTGCGCCGCCTGATGCGCGAATTCCCCAACAGTGATGAGGCCAAGATCGCCAAGGACTATCTGAAGTCGCCGTCCGCCAGCGACACCAGTGGGGGCCGAAAGGCCCCCGCTCGGCCCGTCTCCCGCCGCCGCTAAACCCTCCCTTCAACAAATAGAACACTGTTGCGGTATGTCAGCGAGAAGGGAAACACGCTACCATGCTCGGATGTTCCAGCCCTCGATGGCACGCGAGCGACCCGTGCCCCTCGCCTGTTTCATCACCTTCAGTTGCTACGGCCATCGGCTGCATGGTGCTGAGGCAGGCTCGGTCGACCGCCGCGGTCACGTTTTCGGGGCATTTCGCCTGCCGGCCGACTCTGCCCTGGAAACCCTCGAACTGGCGAACATGCGGCAAGCTCCCTACCAACTGAGTCCCGAAGCGCGCGGTTCCGTGCTCGCGACAATCAAGCAGGTATGCTCCTATCGTGGCTGGTTGCTTCTGGCGGCCCATGTCCGGACCGCTCATGTTCACTTGGTTGTTCGTGCACACGCGGCGCCCGAGCGCGTCATGAATGACTGCAAAGCATACGCAAGCCGAAACCTGAACTTGATCGAGCCAGGATCTCGTGACCGCAAGCGCTGGGCTCGGCACGGGAGTACCAACTATCTTTGGAAGGTGGAAGACGTAGAAGCGGCGATACAATATGCGGCAGAGGAGCAGGATGAGCCGATGGCTCTGTTCAAAGATGACAATTGGCTGGCGAAGCTTCGAAAGGCGACAGGACCGCGCGCCTGACAGAGCCGCGAGCGTAAGCGAGCGGGTGCTTGCGCAGCGCCGCGTTGCCACATCCACCGATGGTGCCGCTGCGCAGGCACCCGCTCGCTTACGCTCGCGGCTCGGTTGCTTTACTTGGATGCTGCCCGGGCGGGCGCGACGACAGGTGCGCGCGGTAGCCCAGGCCGAGCATGATAGCGGCAAAAACCAGCAGCACGATTCCCCACTCCGCGTTCACGTTACTGCTGGTCCACGGAGCGCGCGCGCCGGGGCTGAAGAGGCCGAAGGCGGTCAGAATGCCGCCCAGGATGGCGAACATCCATCCGATGAAGATTCGCAGGTCCGGTCCGTATCCATCGCTCATAAAACCCTCGTTGTAGCGGCGACCCCGTTTTTGGGGGGCGCCGCTACGTTCTACCAGAACTTGATATTCATCCAGGTCACGAACGCGAGCACGATCACGCCCCAGAA
>JAPKYU010000044.1 GCA_026394175.1 Acidobacteriota bacterium
CATGCGGCCGTCAAATCCGCCGTCCCGCCGGCTAGCGGCAGGCTGTTTACGAACCTTTTCAGGCGGTCGGAGACCTAGCAAAGCATCTCTTTAGTGCCTCCTCGTCCCCCTGCATTGACATTGCGCCCTCACGCCTTCGCGCTTTCGTAAGAAGGTCCGGCTCGGCCACCCAAGCGAGACAAGAGTGTTATGCCGAGCTCGGCATAAAAACTGTTAACCAAGCCGGAACACCGCGCGGAGAGGCGGAGAATGGGCACCGGAGGCCGCGCCAGTCGCGCTTGGGCAGCCGTCGGAGAATTCTCCAACGAGCACGTGTGGAGAGAGCAAGTGTCGCCAACCGCTTGGCACCATTGCGGAAGAGGCGCGAACACCTGTTGAGCAGGCAAAGCGTGCTGGCGTTAGCCAATGGGTCGTGGAATCTCGAGCAAAAAAGGAATGGCTCTGCAAGCAGGACTCGAACGCGCAACCGCGTGGTTAGCAACTACTCGTTGGTCGGTACGAGCGGGCAGTGCGGTTGCGATTCGGAGCTCGGCGATCAGCGTGGGGCAGTGGCCGAGACAGAGTCTGCACAGGGATCGGGTCCGGCAACGGACGTCGTACCACAGGCCACGAGGCGGTGCTTGCCGTTGTCTATGGCGGCTCCACGATCCTGGGCAGCGTGGGAGCAGTATAGGGAAAAAAAGCTTGTTGTCGTAGTACGACGACAAGGGCCGTTTCGCGCAACTTCCGCGCGAAGGCAATTCACATGCCACATCGTGAGTACGAGAACAATCCAGATTTGCCTATTGTGCCTATCGGAAATTCTATCTGGGACCGACCGCGACTGGGCACGGGCAGCTTGGAGGCGAAGGACTCCCCGAAACCCGGTGGCATGAGGGGGGCGTGCGGATTCCCAGGCGCAGTTGACGTTAACACGAATCATTCCATCAGGCCGGCATCGGCATTCAGCGGCGGCGACAACCGGCGGTGTATGATAGCCGCTTGTCCACCATACCAATTGGGCCCCTGTATCAACGGCTCGATGGCCCGTGCCAGCGCACCATTGTGGTCGGAGACATCCACGGTTGCGCTGTCGAGTTTGACCGGCTCCGGCGTGCGGTGAGATTCGGACCGCGGGATGTGCTGCGGACCGTCGGCGACTTTCTGGCCCGCGGGCCGGGCTCGTGGGAGGTCGCCGGGTTTCTGCGCGACACGCCGAACGCCTTCAGTGTGTTGGGCAACCACGAATTGAAGATTGCCGGCGCCATCTGGGGAACGTCTCAGAAGGGCTGGAGCCACAAGCAGGCTCTTTCCACGCTCGACCGGGGGCAGTGGGAAGCGTGGGCCGGTTTTCTGGAGAGGCTCCCGGCGGTGATCGAGACCCCGCACGCCATCATCACCCACGCGCGGTTCAATCCCCGCCTTGCGATCAATCAACAGGACCCTTACTTCACCGCCGCAGCGGGCGACCCTGCTCCGTGGATCGATTTGGACCCCGACGGCGTACCCGACTGGTTTCACGCCATGGCCCTTGAGAAGCCCGTCTGCATCGGCCATATCGGGTATTCCAGAGTGGAACTCGTGCCCGGACGCCTGTACGCTGTCGATACGCGGGTTGTCCGGGGAGAGATGCTGACGGCCGTCGCCTTTCCTGGAGGTCAGATTGTCCAGGTGCCCGCCGGGAAGAACTATTACGACGAGGCGGCCGCTGTGTGGAAGGGGCGCTCTTCCGGTCCCCCTCTGGTGGAATAAGCGAGTTCGGATAGGCCGCATCGCATGACTCGCCGCTTGCTTGACACCAACCTGCCCGGAGGCGGATACTACCCGCGTCGGCCGAACACCAACCGCGGAACACTACTGTCGCAGTCTACGAAAAGTAGCAGGTGGCCGGCGCAAGTCTCCGCCGCGCCCGCTCGCCTGGCAAGCGGCATCCAGCTTCGCCATCACCGAATGCGATAAGTCGACCGCGACCGTGCGTCATCTGTGCAATCCGCGAAATCTGCGGCTTCAGACCAGTGCTACTGCAACGCCTCGCCGCCCTTGTCGATGTTTTCAGGGGTGAACAGGCGGGAGCCGAGCGTGATCTTCTTTGGCGCCGGCTGGCCTTGCAGGATCTTTAGCGCCGTGTCGATGGCCTCGGCGCCGCCGGTGGGGTAGAGGAAGGTGGCGCTGAGCATGCCCTGCCGAACATAGGCCTGGCCCTCTTGCGGCAGCGCGTCGATGCCCACGAACAAGGTGCCCTTGTGGCGCCCCGAAGCTTGCGCCGCCAGGTACGCTCCGTGCGCGCCGGGATCGTTGTGCGCGTAGACCACGTCGATCTTCGCAAAACGGGCCAGCGCCGACTCCATCTCCTTGCGCGATTCCGGCTCCAGCCATTTCATGTCGGCCTCGAAAATCACTTCGAGACCGGAGCCTTGAATGGCCTCGCGAAAGCCCGAGTGGCGGTCCTGACCCGGCGTCGAGGTCATGAGCCCTTTCAGCTCCACCAGCTTGCCCTTGCCGCCGGTGACTTTGCGGATCCACTCGCCCGCCGCGCGGCCGATGCGGCGGTTATCGGCGCCGATGAACGTGGTGTACTCCTCGCCGACCAGGGCGCGGTCGAGCACAATCACGGGAATCCCCGCGCGGTAGGCCCTGGCGACGGGTTCGGTGAGCGGCTGCGCTTCCTTGGGGCTGACGATCAGCAGGTTGACGCCCGCGCTCACGAACTCCTCGATATGCGCGCGCTGCCGCAACGTGTCGTTCTGCGCGTCCTTGTAAATGACTTTGATCTCCGGGTGCCTGGCGGCGGCGGCCGCGACGTCGGCATTCATTTGCACGCGCCACGGCTCCCCCAGGTTGCACTGGCTCATGCCGATCACCCAGCGGGCGCCGGCGCCGGCCTTTGATGCCGGCGAACGGGAACAGCCGGTTAAGCAGATGATGAACGCGAGGAGTGCCAACAGTATTTTCCGGTTCATGTATGCGCTTCCCATCGATGTAGCACCGGCGGTCGTCGCACGGTTGCCGGCGAGACGCCGGCGCTACGTGTTCCGCCTTCTTTGCGTGAGGACCGCGGCAACAATGATAACTCCGGTCAGCATCAGGCGGCTGGCTTCGGGCACGGCATTGATGGACAGGATTTTCTCCAGGTAGCCGATGGTCACCACGCCGAGCAGAGTCAGGCCCAGGCCGCCGCGTCCGCCGCTGAGCGCAGTTCCGCCGATGACGGCCATGGCAATCGCGGTCAGCTCGTAGCCGGCCCCGGCTTCGGGGTCGCCCTGCTGCTCCTGCGCCGCCTGGCAGATGCCGGCGATGGCCGCCATCAGCCCGCTCATGGCGTAGGCGGTGGTTTTGGTCCAGGCCACCGGCACGCCGGAAAGCCGTGCGGCTTCTTCATTGCCGCCGATGGCGTACAGATACCTGCCCCAGCGATGGCGCGCCAGCAGAACCCAGCAGACCGCGAAGCAGGCCAGGAATATCAGTGTCACGGCGGAGAGATTGTCCCGGCCAGCCGCGAATCAATCCAGCGAAACACGGGCGGCAGGCTGACGTAGCGGTACGTTCCGTCGGGGTTCTGGACGGCGGTGGCGACCTTGGCGCCGTGGCTCACGGTCTTGGCCAGCCCGCGCGCGAACACCATCATGGCCAGGGTGGCGACGAAGGGCTGAATGCGGAGCCGCGCGGACAGCAGGCCCGACGCGCTGCCGCACAGCAGGCCGATGGCCAGGCACACGGCGATGGCCGCGGCCGGCGGCCAGCTCCACCACACCGCCGTCATGGCGAAGACCACGGCGGACAGGGCCAGCATGCTGCCCACCGCCAGGTCGATGCCGCCCGAGATGATGACCAGCGTCATGCCGCAGGCCAGGATGCCGGGCACGGAGGCCTGCCGCAGCGCGTCGCGGTGCGTTCCGATGCGATAGAAGGCGCCGTCGGCGTGAAAGATCACCCCCACGATGAGCATGAGCAGCAAGGCCACGACGGCCCGGCTGGCCGGGCCCGCCAGCGCCTTGGTCGAGATCAGACGAAGAAAGTTGGCCATACTAAAAAGAAGTTAAGAGTTATGAGTTAAGAGTTAATACTCACAACTCATAACTCTTAACTCTTAACTCTTAACTTTCAACTCCCATGGCTGCCGCCAGCACCGATTCGGCCGTTGCTTGGCCCCGGCCGAAAGCAGCGGTGACCCGCCCGCGATGCAGAACCACGATGCGATCCGAGAGCGCCAGCAATTCGGGCAGCTCGGTGGAAGTCATCAGAATGGCGATTCCTTGCGCGGTCCATTCGTGGATCAACTGGTAGATCTCCTGCTTGGCGCCCACGTCGATGCCGCGCGTGGGCTCGTCCAGAAAAAACACCCGCGGGCCGGTCTGGATCCACTTGGCGAGCGCGACTTTCTGCTGGTTGCCGCCGGAAAGCTCGCCGGCTTCCATCTCCAGGGAAGCGGCCTTGAGGCGAAGGGCCCGGGCCAGCGCATCGACTGCCGCGCGCTCGCGCGCCGGAGCGCGCCACCCGCCCGGCGCCAGCCTTTGCAAGTCGGCCAGCACGGCGTTCTCCTGGATCGGCCGGCACAAGACCAGCCCGGTGGCTTTTCTGTCGGAAGTGAGAAGCGCCAGGCCGTGGCGTATGGCGTCCTGTGGCGAGCCGATCACCGTCTTCCGACCGTTCAGATAAACAGATCCGCCCGTGTTGGTCCCGTAGCTGCCGAACAGCCCCAGCAGGAGCTGGCTGACGCCGGAGCCTTGAAGGCCGGCGAGCCCCACGATTTCTCCGGCGCGCAGCTCGAGATCGACTCCCTCCACGGCGAGCCGCGCCGACCCTTGGCCGGATGGCACAGAGAAGTTCTCGAGGCGCAGGCGTTCTTCGCCGGCAACAGCAGCCGGGGAAGGGCTTTCGGCACGGCTGCCGGCGGCCGGGCTGAAACCGGGCCCTAGATCGCGCCCCACCATCCATCGCACCAGCTCCGCGTCCGTCAATTCGCGGGCCGGGCGGCTGCCGACCCGTTCGCCGTCGCGCAGCACCGTGACCCGGTCCCCGATGCGGCCGATCTCCTCCATCTTGTGGGTGATGTAAACGATGCCGCGGCCTTCGCGCTTCAGTTTCCCGATCAGAGAGAAGAGGGTATCGACTTCCGGGGCAGTCAGCGCGCTGGTCGGCTCGTCCATCACCAGCACCCGGGCGTCTCGCGACAAGGCCTTGGCGATTTCCACCAGTTGCTGCGCGGCGATGGGCAGGTTCTCGACCGGCGTGTCCGGCTCGATGCGGAGGCCGATTCCCTGGAGAACTTCGCGGGTCTTGTTTCGCTGCTCCGCTCGCGGAACAAACCCGCCGCGGCCGCGCGTGCGGCCGAGAAAGATATTATCGGCGACGCTCATGGCCGGGACCAGCGATAGTTCCTGGTAGATGACCGACACGCCCAGCCGCATGGCTTCGACCGGCGAGCGGGGCCGGGCCGCCCGGCCGAAATACTCGATGGCACCTTCCCAATCGCCATAGACGCCGGCCAGCACTTTGATGAGCGTGCTCTTACCGGCCCCGTTCTCGCCGGCCAGGATGTGCACTTCGCCGGGATACACGTCGAACGACACGCCGCGCAGCACCACGTTCCTGCCGAAACGCTTCGTAATGCCGCTCATGCGGACCAGCGGGGTCACCAAGCCTGCCACGTCCATTCGTGAAGAATCATAGCAGTCAACCACCAAGACACAAAGACACCAAGTCTTGGTGCCTTTGTGACTTGGTGGTTCAACCCAGCGCAGATTTTACGGTTTCAGCACCAGGATGGCGAGCGGGGGCAGGGTGAGTGAGAGCGAATAAGGGCGGCCGTGCCAGGCCACCGGCTCGGCCTGCACGCCGCCATGATTCCCCATGTTTGAGCCCCAGAAGTGCTCCGAATCGCTGTTGAGCAGCTCGCGGTAAAGGCCCGCTTCCGGCACCCCAATACGGTAATTGAAGCGGGGAAGCGGCGACAGGTTCAGCACCGAGACCACGAAGTCCGACGGGTCGCGGGCGCGGCGCAGGTAGGAGATAGTGCCCGTCTCGTAGTCGCCGAAATCGATCCATTCGAAGCCGCGGCAGTCGAAATCCACCTGGTAGAGCGCCGGCTGGGAACGCAGCAGCCAATTCAGCGTCCGCACGTACCGCTGGACTCCTTGGTGAGGCGCGTACTGGAGCACCCACCAGTCGAGGCCGGCGTTCGAATTCCATTCGTTGCGCTGGCCGAACTCCCCGCCCATGAACAGCAGCTTCTTGCCCGGGTGCGTGTACTGGTAGCCGAGCAGCAAACGCAGATTGGCAAACTGCTGCCATTCGTCGCCCGGCATGCGGTTCACCAGCGACGCTTTTCCGTGGACCACTTCGTCGTGCGACAGCGGCAGAACGAAGTTCTCGTGGAAGGCGTAGAGCAGGGAAAAGGTCAGGTCCTGATGGTGGTACTTGCGGTAGAGGGGGTCCTGGGAAAAGTAGGAAAGCGTGTCGTGCATCCAGCCCATGTTCCACTTGTAAGTGAAGCCCAGGCCGCCGAGATGCACGGGGCGGCTGACGGCGGGCCAGGAGGTCGATTCCTCGGCCACCGTCGCGCTGCCGGGGAACTGGCCGTGGGTGAGCTGGTTGAAGCGATGGAGGAAGTCGACGGCGGCCAGGTTCTCGCGTCCGCCGTATTGGTTCGGGATCCAGTCGCCGGGCGTGCGGGAATAATCCAGGTAGAGCATGGAGGCCACCGCGTCCACCCGCAGGCCGTCCACGTGATATTTATCCAGCCAGAACAGGGCGTTGGAGAGTAGGAAGTTGCTCACCTCGTGGCGGCCGTAGTTGAAAATCAGCGTGCCCCAGTCGCGGTGCTCGCCCAGGCGCGGATCGGCGTGTTCATACAGGTGACTGCCGTCGAAGCAGGCCAGGGCGTGGCCGTCCCGCGGGAAGTGCGCGGGCACCCAGTCCAGCAGCAGGCCCAGCCCCTGCTGGTGACAGGTATCGACGAAGTAGCGGAAGTCGTCGGGCGTGCCGTGGCGGCTGGTGGCGGCGTAAAACCCGGTCACCTGGTAGCCCCACGATTCATCCAGCGGGTGCTCCATGACCGGCAGCAGTTCCAGGTGCGTGAAGCCCAGGTCGCGGACGTAGGGCACCAGTTGCTCGGCCAGTTCCCGGTAGGTCAGGAAGCGGTCGCCCTCGTCGTGGTTGCGCTTCCAGGAGCCCAGGTGGGCTTCGTAGATGGTCATGGGCTGCGAGAGTTGGTCGCAGCGCGCGCGCTGCTCCATCCACTCGTCGTCGTTCCACTGGTAGCGGCCCAGGTCGCACACCACCGAGGCGGTGCGCGGCCGCACCTCGCTGGCCAGGGCCAGGGGGTCGGATTTCAGTTGTGTGCCGCCATGCAGGCGGGACTTGATTTCGTACTTGTAAGTGGTTCCCGGCGCGAGTTCCGGCAGGAACAGTTCCCAGACGCCGGAGCCTCCGCGGGGACGCATGAGATGGCGGCGGCCGTCCCAGCCATTGAAATCGCCTACCACGCTCACCCGCGCGGCATTGGGCGCCCAGACGGCGAACAGCACCCCATCCACGTCCTGCCAACGCCAGGGGTGCGCGCCCAGCTTCTCGTACAACTGCCAGTGCCGGCCTTCGGAGAGCAGGTGCAGATCGTAGTCGGTCAGCACCGGCGGAAAACTATAGGGGTCGGAGAACTCCTGACTCGCGGCGTTGGCGTCGCGCGTGCGGATCCGATACCCGTTCAGGTCCTCGCGCTGGGCGGCGCGGTATTCGAAGAGGCCGTCGGGATGGAGGCGCGTCATGGGCCGAACCGCGCCCCCGGCCGGCAGCACCACCCAGGCCTGCTCGGCATTGGGCGCCAGCACCCGGATCACCTCCGCCTGGCCACCCTCCACCGAAACCGAGTGCACTCCCAGCACCTTGAACGGATCGGCATGGTCTCCGCGAACCAGGGCCTCCACTTCTTCCTGCGGCACCGTCACAGGCGGCACGTCTTCCTCCTTAGGTTGCAGGTGGCAAGCCGGACCTGGGACCTGGCACCTGAGCACCTGAAACCTGATTCTAACGGGAATGCTGGGGAACAGAGCCGGCCAGGCGTTGTAACAAACGGAACACCGGGACGGGCGGCGGCGGACAGGCAAAATCCAGATCCAGGCTCAGCTCCAGGTGCGGAGATTCCGGGCTCAAGGTCAACTGCTGGACATGAAGCGGCTGGGAGTTGAGCAAGGAGCGCGCCAACTCCCGGTAATTGGAAACCGCGTGCTGCCCCGAGGCCACCACGTAGACGCCAAGGCGGAAGTTTTGAGTGCTGGCTTGATCGTAGATTCCAGGAGGCGCATCGGTCGGCAACAGGCTCCATCGCTTGCTCAGGATCTCCGCCGCGAAACGGGGCGCACAGTCCAGGTCGCAACGCAAGGTGATGCGGTCGGACAGTCCGTGGCCGCCCAGGCGGGCGTGCGCCGAAGCGCTGTAGAGGCGGTGCCCATCGAGATCCAAAGAGGCAAACAGGTCGGACGGGCCCACCCAACGCGTTCCCAGCACCCGGCCGCGGCCGGCAAGTCCCGCCTCCAGCCAACCGGCGACTTCCAGCATCCGGCGGCGCCGTGTCTGGACCAGCGAGAAATACCAGGCCAGCAAGCCGGTGAACAAAAGAACCGGAACCAGGAACAATGCGACGCTGGCCACATCCTTCATATTAGCACCGAATCAGGTGTCAGGTGCCAGGTGCCACGCACCTGACACCTGATACCTGACACCTGATACAATTCCGCCGATGGCTATCCCGGCCCGAGTTTCCTTGTTCATTACCTGCATCGTCGATCAGTTCTTCCCGCAGGTGGGAATCGCCACGGTGGAGGTGCTGGAGCGCTGCGGTCTCGAAGTCGATTTCCCGGAGGGGCAGACGTGCTGTGGCCAACCGGCGTTCAATACCGGCTACCGGGAGGAGGCCCGGCGCGTGGCCCGGGGCTGGCTGGAGGCTTTCCACGACAGCGAAGCGATTGTCGCGCCGTCCGGCTCCTGCGTGTCGTTCGTGCGCCAGCAGTTCCCGGAGCTGTTTCACGATTCGCCGGCCGAGCTGGAGGAAGCCAGGCGGCTGGGCGCCCGGACCTGGGAACTCACCGAGTTTCTGGTCTCGGTGCTGGGCCGCGAGGATGTCGGCGCGGTTTATGAAGGCGCGGTCGGCTATCACGAGAGCTGCCACCTGCTCCGCGAGCTGCGCATCAGCCGCCAGCCGCGGGCCCTGCTGAAAAACGTTCGCGGCCTGGAACTCCGTGAACTGGATTTGGCCCAGGAATGCTGCGGCTTTGGCGGCACATTCTCCGTGAAGTTCCCGGAACTGTCGGCGGCCATGGCCGACGACAAGCTGCGTTCCGCGGCGCGGGCCGGCGCGGAGACGCTGGTGGCCTGCGACATGAGTTGCCTGATGCACCTGGACGGCCGAGCCCGCCGCTTGAACCTTCCGCTGCGGTGCCTGCACATCGCCCAGATCCTGGCCGGAACCTCCGCCGGCGCGGGCGGGAGGGCAGGGGCATGAAGACCGCGTTCGACGAGCGAATTGGAACCGCACTGGCAGACTCGCGCCTGCAGGCGGCACTCGAACACCTCGCTTTCCGGTTCATGACGGCCCGGAACCAGGCCGCGGCCGATCTGCCGAATTGGGAGGAACTGCGCACCCAGGCCCACGCCATCAAGCGCCACACTATCGAGAACCTTTCCACCTACCTGCTGCAGCTTGAGGCGCGGGTGCGGGAGCGCGGCGGAACCGTGTTCTGGGCTGAGGATGCGGCCCAGGCCTGTTCCTACGTGGTCGAGCTGGCGCGGGCCCGCGGCGTGAAGCTGGCGGTCAAAAGCAAGTCCATGGTGACCGAGGAGATCGAGCTGAACCACGCCCTCGAGCGCGCCGGCATCGAGGCCGTGGAGACCGACCTGGGCGAGTACATCATCCAGCTCGCCGGCGAGAAGCCCTCGCACATCGTGGTGCCGGCGGTCCACAAGACGCGCGGGCAGGTGGCCGATCTGTTCGAGAAGAAACTGGGGCTGCCGCATACCGAGGACGTGGCCAAGCTGACGGCCACGGCGCGCGCCGTCCTGCGGCAGAAGTTCCTGGCGGCCGGCATGGGGATCACCGGCGCGAATTTCGCGATTGCCGAGAGCGGCAGCATCGTGCTGATGGAGAACGAGGGGAACATCCGCTTCAGCAGCTCGGCGCCGAAGATCCATGTGGCGGTGGTGGGCATCGAGAAGGTGATCCCGCGGATGGCCGATCTGGCCGTGTTCCTGCGGCTGCTGGCCCGCAGCGCCACCGGGCAGAAGCTGGGCAGCTACGTGTCCATTCTGAGCGGCGCCCGCCGTCCCGGCGAGCCGGACGGGCCCCAGGAGTTCCACCTGGTGTTGCTGGACAACGGCCGGACCCGCATGCTGGCCGACCCGGTGGCACAGCCTGAAGGCTATGCGAGCGCAGCAGCAGGTACTGTCCTGTCGGCCGGCACTGCACAGCCTGAAGGCTATGCCACTTTGCGCCGGCAGACACTCTATTGCATTCGCTGCGGCGCCTGCCTCAACGTCTGCCCGGTCTACCGCAAGATCGGCGGGCATGCCTATCCCTGGGTTTATTCCGGGCCCATCGGCGCCATCCTGACGCCGCAGATGCTCGGTTTCGCCATCGAGCCGAAGCTGCCGTTCGCTTCCTCGCTGTGCGGAGCCTGCCGCGATGTGTGCCCGGTGAAGATCCCCATTCCGGAAATGCTGCTTCTGTTGCGAAGCCTGGAAACCGAATCCATGCCCGGAGGCCGATGGCTGGAGCGCACCGGCTTCCGGCTCTGGGCTTGGGCCATGCGGCAGCCCTGGCTCTACCGGCTGGGCAGCCGCGCTGCGCGGTTCATTCCCGCGCGGCTTCTGGCGGCGGCCGGCCCGCTGGCTTGCTGGCGGAAGACCCGCGAGCTGCCGGTGTTCCCTGAGGAATCGTTTCGAGACTGGTGGCGCAAGCGGCGCGCGCCGCCGGCCGGAATGGCGACGGGGAGGCGGCCATGAAATCTGCCAGAGAGCAGGTCCTGGGAAGAATTCCGGCGGCGGCGGGCGGCGCTCCGCCGGAACATTTGGCCGAGGTCACCGCCTGGCCGCCGGAGCAGTTGCTGGCGCGCTTCATGGCTGAAGCCGGCGCCCTGAGCGCCAAGGTCTTCGAGGCCGACAGCGCTGCTTCCGCCGCCGAGTACTTGCGGCAACTGGCGGAGGAGAAGGGCGGAGAAGCGGTCGTGGCTCGCCGGCCGCTGGTCGATGCGCTGCACTTGAGCGGGCCGCGCTTCCACCCCCAAGGCACATTTCCCGCCGCCGACGCCACCCTGTCAATCACGCAGGCCGATTATGCGCTGGCCGACACCGGCTCGCTGGTGCTGTTCTCGGCCGAGGGGGAGGGAAGGACGCTGTCGCTGCTGGCTCCGGTGAATGCCGTTGTGTTACCTGCGTCCCGGATTCTCTCCGGCCTTCCGGAGTTGTTCGCCAGGGAGCCCGAGATCGCGGAGCGCTCCAGCGCCATGGTGATGGTGACCGGCCCCAGCCGCACCGCGGACATCGAATTGACACTGACCATCGGCGTCCACGGCCCGGGCGAGTTGCACGTCCTCATCCTCTAAGCTTATTCACTGCCGGTGAAGTCGCTGCGGCGACATGAGCAGGGATGGGCCGGAGCCAAGCGCCAATCAATCCAAAGCAATGTCTCGATGCGGTCCATTGCGCATGACTGTCCTTGTGTCGTCCGTAGCTTTTAAGCTACACTGGGCGGGTGGGCGAGGAGATCGAGATTCGCATCTACCGCGGACGCATGTCGAGGGCGCCGTTCTCCGCATGGCTGGCGTCGCTCGAAGACAAGCGCACCATCGCGGTTATGCAGGCTCGTTTGAACCGCGTCCGGCTCCGCAACTTCGGTGACTCGCGGCCGCTGGGCGACGGCGTCCACGAGCTGCGCATTGATTTCGGCCCCGGCTACCGGATCTATTTTGGCCGGGACGGACGAACCGTGGTGGTTTTGCTGTGCGCCGGCGGCAAGAAGACCCAGCGCAGGGACATTACGACGGCAAAAGAGTTCTGGAGGGACTACAAGCATGGCGAGGACTGAGTCATACAAGGAGCGGCTGCTCGAGTCGCTGAAAGACGCTGAGTCGGCTGCCCACTATCTGACGGCGTGCCTGGAGGACGAAGATCCTGAGGTCTTCCTGCTGGCGCTCCGGGATGTCGCCGAGGCACGTGGCGGCGTAAGCGGACTGGCCCGGCGAACCGGGCTGAACCGCGAGAACCTGTACCGCATGTTGTCTAGGTCCGGAAACCCGGCGCTGCGCAGTCTGGACGCCGTGCTTGCCTCGCTCGGGCTGCGGATTTCCGTGCAGCCAAAGGTTTCCAGGCGATCCCGAGGGCGCTGGCGGCCGGTTCCGGCCCGAATCAGCGCTCCCTTGGGCGGGCGCTCGCGCGCCTGAAGGCGAGACGGGCCGGCCGCCGCGCCGCGCTTCTCTCAGAACCTGCATAAGCCAATCGGAATCTACCCGGCGGCGCCAGGCTGCGCGACGCGCGGGCCGTCCGGGGTTCGTGCGGGGTCACCGGCGCAGGTATTGATCGTCGCCGCGCAGCCAGTCCTCGCGCCGCGGACTGAAAATGTCCAGGCTGATGGTGTCCTGCAGGGCCTCGGCGCTGTGCATGACGTTCGATGCTATGCACAGCACTTCACCGGCCTTCACGATCACTTCTTTCCGGTCCTCAGGCGCCGCTGGTTCCACCTGGAAGCGCATTTCGCCTTCCAGGAGGTAACTGAACTGTTCGCCTTCGTGCCGGTGAGCCGGCACCACGGCGCCCTGGCGCAGGTAAATGCGAGCTACGGTCGCTTTCTCGCCACTGATCATCTGGCGGGCCAGCAGCGGCCCAAGTTCCTCGCGCGGCACATTTTCCCAGCGATAGTGTTTGCAGTTCATTGGCTCCAATGTCCTCCCTGCCATCCCACACTTTAGCCGCAATTGGCCGCGGCCGGCCGGAAAGTGTATACTGCGGTGTCTCTTGCTCAAAGGGCAAGCATGCACTCGGGGCACGGCCGAAACGGGCCGCCACCGGGGGCATCAAGCAGGGAGCGCCTCTAGATGGGGTGCATCCAGGACCATGCGCATACTAGTCACCGGCGGGGCGGGTTTCATCGGATCGCACTTCGTGCGCCTTCTGCTGGCTTCCCATCCCGATTGCCAGGTCACGAATCTGGACAAGCTCACCTACGCGGGCAACCTGGAGAACCTGGCCGACTGCGCCGAGGACCCCAGGTATCGCTTCGTCAAAGGCGACATCTGCGATGCGGAACTGGTGCGCGGGCTGATGGGGGAGTCGGATGCCGTGGTGCACTTCGCCGCCGAATCGCACGTGGACCGGAGCATCGTCGACAGCGCCCCGTTTTTCGAGACCAATGTGCGGGGCACGTTCACCCTGCTGGAGGCCGCCCGGCAGGTTCCGCTGCAGCGCTTCGTCCATGTCTCGACCGATGAGGTGTACGGGCCGATCCCGCCGGGCCGATGGGTGAATGAGGCGGGCGCGCTGCTGCCTTCCAGCCCGTACTCGGCCGCCAAGGCCGCCTCCGACATGCTGGTGCTGGCCTACGCGCGCACCTACGGCGTGCCCGCGCTGATCACCCGGGCGGGCAACAATTACGGCCCGTTCCAGTTCCCCGAGAAGTTCATTCCCCTGATCGTCAGCAATGCCCTGGAGGACCGGCCGTTGCCGCTGTACGGCGACGGCCTGCAGGTCCGCGACTGGCTGCACGTGGAGGACCACTGCCGGGCGCTGGACCTGCTGCTGGAGCGCGGCGAAAGGGGCGAGATTTATAACATCGGCACGGGCCGCGAGCACACCAACCTGGAGGTGGCGCGTGCGGTGCTCGATCTGCTGGGCAAGCCCCAGAGCCTGATCACCTTCGTCGAGGACCGCCCGGCGCACGACCGGCGCTACGCGCTGGACTGCGCCAAGCTGAACAGCAGCCCGGGCTGGCGCGCCGCCATCGAGTTCGCCGACGGGCTTCGCAGGACGGTGGAGTGGTACGCCGGCCACCCGGAATGGGTGGGGCGCGTGCGCCATGGCGCCTATCGCGAGTATTACGAGCGGCACTACGTCCGCCGGGAGGAAACGCTGGCGGCCATGCTGCGGGGTGGCGGCCGGAGCTGATGCGCATCACAATCACCGGCGCGGCGGGGATGCTCGGCCGTGATCTGGCGGCGGTGCTTTCTTCTTCTCCCCAGCAACACCAACTGCACCTGATCGACATACAGGAATGCGATATCACTGGGCGGGGCCAGGTCCGAGCCTGCCTGGAGGCGGCCCGGCCGCAGTTGGTTATCCACGCCGCCGCTTACACCAACGTCGATGGAGCTGAAAGCGATGCCGAAAGCGCCCTGCGCGTGAACGCCGAAGGCGCCCGGAACGTCGCGCTGGCGGCCGCGGAAATCGGGGCGCGGCTCATTTACATCAGCACCGACTACGTCTTCGATGGCTGCCGGGACCGGCCCTATGTCGAGGACGATCGGCCGAACCCGTTGAATGTGTACGGCCGGTCGAAATGGCTGGGCGAATGCGCCGCCGGCGAGCACCCCGACAGCCTGGTGGTGCGGACCGCATGGCTGTACGGCCGTCATGGGCGGCATTTTCCGGGCGCTATCCTGGAGCAGGCCCGCCAGGGCGGGCCGTTGCGCGTGGTGAATGACCAGACCGGCTGCCCCACCTGGACGCGCGACCTGGCGCAGGGGCTGGCGGGCTTGCTGGGCGGCGGCCGCGGCACCCTCCACCTGGCCGGCGGCGGTTCCTGCACCTGGTACGGCTTCGCGCTCGCTGTCCTCGAGGAGGTGGGGAAGCGCGAACCATTACCGCCCGTCGCCGTGGAGCCGATGAGCACCGCGGAACTCGGCCGTGCGGCTCCCCGGCCGCGCTACAGCGTGCTGGAAAGCAACCGCCTGGCGGAACTGGGCCTGGCGCCCCTCCCGCACTGGAGGGACGCGCTCGGGCGCTTCTTCTCGGAGTGAACCAGGGGAGTAGAATGAAGAGGCATGGCTGTAGGCTATAGGCTGTAGGCCGCCGGCTGCGAGCGATAGCCCACAGCCTACAACCCATAGCCCACAGCCTGCTTTTATGCGAATCGCGTACTTTTCTCCGCTGCCCCCCTGCCGGTCCGGCATCGCCGACTATAGCGAGGCGCTGCTGCCGGAGCTGGCGCGGCACGCCGACATCGATGTCTTCATCGAGGACTGTGAGCCGGCCGGCCGGGAACTGCGCGAGCGGGTGCGCGTTCGGCATTGGCGGGAGTTCGAGGAAGAGCAGGCGCGCCGGCCGTATGATTCCATCCTCTACCACATCGGGAACAACCCGCTGCACGTTTATATCTACGACCTGGCGGTGCGGATCCCCGGCGTGCTGATGCTGCACGAATTCAATCTCCACTACCTGCTGGCGGACGTCACCATCGTGCGGCAGGACTGGGACGGCTATTTCCGGGAATTGGAGTACAACGCCGGCGCGGGGGCGCTGGAGCGGGCCGCTGGGGTCCGCCGGGGCGAGATTGAGCCGGATTACAGCGGCGTGGCCATGAACCGGCGGCTGCTGGAGAACAGCCGCGCGGCCATCGTCCACAGCGGCTACATGGCGCGGTTGATCCGCGACGCCGGCTTCAGCCTGCCGCTGGCCGGCATCCCGCACGGCGTCGCTGCTCCGCCGGACGAGCGCGAAGCGGCGCGGGCCAGGCTGGGGCTGGACCATCAGCCGACGGTCGGCGCCTTCGGGTTCCTGAAACCGTACAAGCGCATCCGCAGCGCGATCCAGGCCCTCAGCCGCCTGGTTCCCTGGTTCCCCGATATTCAGTTGTTGCTGGTGGGCGAAGAACACCCGCACTATCCGCTGCGGCCGCTGGTTCGCGAGCTGGGACTCGACGAGCACGTCCGCATTCCGGGTTTCGTGGAGCTGAACGAGTTCATTTCCTCGATGTCGGCCTGCGATGTTTGCCTGAATCTGCGCTGCCCGACCGTCGGAGAATCGTCGGGAAGCCTGTTGCGGGAGATGGCGCTGGGCCGGGCCGTCATCGTGTCGGACCTCGGCTCCTACGCGGAACTGCCGGACGATGCCTGCATCAAGTTGCCGCCCGGCGACATCGAGGTCGAGTGGCTGGTTGAGTACCTGCGGGCCTTGTTGAACGACCCTGGGCTGCGCGAGGCTCTCAGTTCCCGCGCGCGGCAGTGGGCAGCCGAGGAATGCTCGTGGGCCAAGGTGGCCCGGCAATATGCGGCCTTTTTGAAAGAGCAGGGCGCGGGCGGATCGCCGGATTGCGGATTTCAAACGCCGCCGGGTTCGCAATCCGCAATCCGAAATCCGCAATCCGAAATTACACGGGAGGAGCTTGCCAGTCACATCCTTTCTTATGCGGCGGGCGGCCCGGAAATCGAGGGCTACGTCCGGGTTCACCTGAACCGGTTGGTGCGGACCATCGAGATCACACCGCCGGCGGACCCGGCGGGTGGCAGCGTGCTGGAAATGGGCTGCTACATGCAAATCACTCCCGCGCTGCAGCGCTACCTCGGCTACCGGCAGATTCGCGGCTGCTACTATGGGGCGGCGGGGCGGAGCGACTTTAAAACGGTTTTTTCCAGCCGCGGAGAGAGCTTTTCCTGCTGGGTGGACCTGTTTGACGCGGAAAAGCATCCCTACCCCTATCCGGACGCCGCCTTCGATACCGTGCTGTGCTGCGAGTTGATCGAGCACCTGTACCACGATCCCATGCACATGATGTCGGAGATCAACCGCATCTTGAAGCCGGGCGGATACCTGGTGCTGACGACGCCGAATATCGCCGGGGCCCGGGCCCTGCAGGCGCTGCTTCATGGGTACCATCCGGGGCTGTTCCATACTTACGTGGTGCCCAAAGCGGGGAGCGAGGCCGATCCGCGCCATAATAGGGAGTACGCGCCGCGGGACGTCCGCGCGCTGCTGGAAAGCTCGGGGTTGGAGGCGGTCCGGCTGGAGACCGGGTGGCTGGAGCCGGAGGATGCCAACCGCTACGCGCAGGTCGACCGCCTGCTGGCCCAGGAGGGCCTGTCGCGCGACCTGCGGGGCGACATCATCTACGCCGTGGGCCGAAAGGTGGGCCCGCTGCGAGAACGTTTTCCGGTAGAATTGTACACATCCTTCTGAGAGTTAAGAGTTAAGAGTTGCAGGCAACTCTTAACTCCTAACTCTTAACTGCGAAGCCATGAAGCCGCGCCTGATGATCGTTTCTCCGGTAACACCCTACCCGGTGTTTCATGGCGCGGGGAGCGCCATCTTCGGATATCTGCGGGCGCTCCGTCCCGATTTCGATCTGCTGTTTGCGGGCTTTTGCCCCAAGCGGCTGCTGCGCCAGGCCCAGGATGGCCTGCGGCTGATCTGCGCGGACGTGGCCTTGATGGAGGAGCCCGAGCGGCGGCACCTGGACGCCTTTTCCTCGACGCCCTTCTACTTCTCGAACCTGCGGGACGAAACCATGCGGGAAACGGTGCGCGCCATGTACCGGTCGGGCCGCCCCGACATGGTGCAGGTGGAGTACCTGAGCATGGCGGAATACGCCGACGGCATGCGCACCACCCGCTTGATCCGGGCCCACGTGCAGGAGTGGTGGCACTTCTATCTGGGGTGGAAGCAATCGCTTTCCTGGGGCGCGCGGGTCACGAAACTGCTGGGCAGTTGCGACACGATTCTGCACAACCGGCGGACACTGCGCAGCTTCGACCGCGTTCTGGTCACCTCCGAGGAGGAGCGGACCCGGGCGCTGGAACTGGTTGCGGGGGCGCGCGTCGAGGCCCTGCCCTTCCTCCTGCTGGATTGCGAGCAGTTCACCGCGGACAGCGACATCGGCTGGCTGCTGGAACACGTCTGGCCGCTGGTGCTGCGCGAGGAGCCGGAAGCCCGCCTGACCGTGGTCGGGGCGGGCGCCTCCAATGCCCTGCTGGGACGCATGCACGACAGCGGCGTCGAGTACCGCGGCTTTGTCGAGGATCTGCGCGCGCTCTATGCCCAGAGCCGGGTGTACGTGGCGCCCATTTTCACCGGCGGCGGCATTCGCACCAAGATTCTGGAGGCCATGGCGGCGGGCGTGCCGGTGGTCTGTTCGCGCTTTGCGCCGCTGGGGATTGGGACCCGCGAGGGCGAGCACCTGCTGGCCTCGGATTCGCCGGCCGAGTTCGCAGCGCACCTGCTGCGGCTGTTCCGCGACGACGGGCTGTGCCGGCGCCTGCGCCGTGCCGCCCGCAGCCTGATCGAGCGGCGCTACAGCCTGCAAAGCCAGGGCCCGGACGTGGCGGAACGTTATCGCCATTTCCTGCTGGAGGGCGCGGCATGAAGGCCATCGTTTTCGTCAACGGCACCGTCGAAGAGGCCGTCGAAGCGGTGGCCGCGGTGCGCGCCGGCATCCCGCCCGAAGCTCTGCGGGCGGTGGTTTGCGCCGCTCAGCGCCGGCAGTTCATCGCTGCTTCCGGCCTGCGGCCCCGGCAGGTGCTGATCTATTCGTCCTGGTTGTGGCTGGTGGTGTACGCGCGGCTGCTGTTTTTCCTGGGGCTGAAGCGCGGCCCGCAAGTTGCCTGCCTGGCCACGGACCACTCCGGAGGAATGAAACTGCTGGCGCTGGCCTTGCGCGGCTGCGTCTCGCTGCGCCTGCCGGACGGCCGCACCATGCAGCTTACCCTGGGCCGTTTCCTGTGGCTGGCGTGGCAGACCTGGGGCCCGCGGCCAGGCGACATTTGCCTGGTGGGCGCCGCCGAAGCGGCCCAGCTCAGCCGCATTCTGGCCGATTTGCGCCGCCGCCATCCCCAGGCCCGCATCCATGGCCTTCTTCCGGCCGAAGCAGCCGGGCTGAGGGTGGACTCGCGGGCCCCGCTGGGCGTTGGTGGGCTGCTGGCGGCCTGCTGCCGCCGGCCCAGGTTTGCCGAGGTTGTCATTCCGCTGACCGGCCGCGGCCGCCTGGGCTTCAAGTTATTCGCTTGGCTGCTACCCCTCGGTTTTCGAGAGATTTACAACGAGAACAACGACTCCTGGCCGGCCCGTGACTTCCGGGCGCTGTTGCGGCACGTGTCATGGCGCCTGCGGAATGCCGGCCTCGATCTGGTCGTGCTGTTGCGGCGCCTGGCGTGGCATTTGCACAACGCCTGGCTGGATTCCGTTGTGCTCTGGCGGCGCGTTTCGTCGCGCGCCTTCTGGTTCGACATTCCGCCGGGGGTCACGGTGCTGTGCTCGGCCTCACCTGACAGGCTGGCGGCCATCATGAGCGACGTCCGCCGGCGCCATCCGGCTCATTGTCACGGCCTGCTGCCCAGGGACCTGCTGGCACTGGCCGGCCTGTTCGATGCGGTGACGCCGCTGGCCTTGGCCGCGCCGGCGGCCTGGCGGGCGCTTCTGGCGCTGGCCTTCGGCAGGCATCGCGCCGGCTACCTGGTGCTGCCCTATACCGGCGAGGGTCGCCGTTTGATCAAGCTGGTGGTGGCCCTGCTGCCGCTCGGCCGCCGGGAGATCTACAACGAGAACAACGATATCTACTCGGCGCGCGACCTGCGGCTGTTGTTCCGCCATTTCCGCTGGCGCTTCGGGGACGCTCTTCAGGAGCGCGCCCGCCGCTGGCGCGATTGGGCCACGCTTCCGCCGAACCGCGTGACCGTCGTTGGGTCCGCTTCCGGCCTCCGCCTGAAGCAGATCGCAGCCGATCTCCGGCGCATTCATCCCCGCGCTCCGGTTCATGCCCTGTTGCCGGGCTCCCTGGTGATCCCCGCCGCTCACCTGTTCGATTCGCACACGGTGCTGGACGTATTCTCGGCGAAGTTCTGGCTGAAGATTCTCAGCCTGTGGGTCGGGCCGCGGCGCTCCGGCTACCTGGTGGTCCCCTGCACCAACGAGGGTTATGCGGGCCTGAAACTGCTGGGCTTCTGCCTGCCCGTCGGGCGGCGGCGGATCTACAACGAGAACGGCGATTCCTGCCTGGTGCGGCAGTTCCGGATGATGGCCCGCCATATCGGCTGGCGCCTGCACCATCGCATCTTCTACCAGATGTGGTCGGAGCGGCGGCGCCGCCCCTGGCCTCTGCACCTGCTGCACTTGTTCCTGTACTCCTTCCGCCTGTTGGCCGGCGCTGCCGTCCTGCTCCTGGTCCGGTGGCGTGGCCGCCCCTGCGATTACCGGGCGCCTGCGCCGGTTGAGGAATCGCCGGAGACCGAAGACGCGCTGTCGGCCTCCCACGGCCCGGTTGGCGCCGCTCACCGATGAACCCTCACCACCAAGACACGAAGACACCAAGTCTTGGTGACTTGGTGGTTCCCACGCAGGTTTGCGTTCACCCGCATCCTATTTCGGTCCTTCCTTTTGGTTCTGCTGCTTTGATAGGGTAGGGGCATCGCGGTTACGGGCGCGAGCCATGCTCATACCGATCGGCCACGAAGACCAGCGGGGCAGGCGCTGGCCTTACGTCACCCTGGTCACCATCGTCCTGAACATCGCCGTCTTTATCCTGACCACCGGCGCCATCGAGCAGCAGAACGCCGAGTACGCGGCCCGGACGAACGAGGCTCTGCAATACTACCTGAAGCACCCCTACCTCACCCCGGCCCCGCCCCTGGACAGGCTGATGGATCGGGTGATGCGGGCGGGTCGGCAGGGCAAGATGCTGCAGACCTACAGGGATAGCGCCCGCGCGGAAAGCGAGCGAGGCGCCGGCGTCGATCCGGTCATCAAAGAGGCCCGGCAGGAGGAACTCCGTGCTTTGTGCCGGGCCATGTCGCTGGCCGAGAGCGCGTCGCCGCTGAAGAAGTACGCCTACGTCCCGGTGGATAACAACCTTCTCGGCCTGCTCACCTACCAATTCCTGCACGGCGGCTGGCTGCACCTGGTGGGCAACATGTTGTTCCTGTACCTGGCCGGCTGCAACGTCGAGGACCGCTGGGGACGCGCGCTGTTCCCCCTGTTCTACCTGAGCGCGGGCGCTGTCTCGGCCCTGACGCACAAGCTGGCCGCACCCCAAAGCATTTCCCCGCTGATCGGCGCCTCGGGCGCCATCGCCGGCGTCATGGGCGCGTTCCTCGTCAAGTTTGCCCGGACGCGCATCAAGTTTCTGCTGATCCTCTCCTTCCGCCCGCGTTTTTTCAGCGCGCCCGCCTACCTGATGCTGCCGCTGTGGCTGGGCCAGCAACTGTTCTTTGGGCTGATGACCGGCGGCCTGGGAGGCGAGGGCGGCGTGGCCTTTTGGGCCCATGTCGGGGGCTTCGTGTACGGCGTCCTGTTCGCCGTGGTCCTGGGGCTGAGCGGCCTCGACGCGCGCATCGACCAGAGCATCGAATCCGAGGTCTCCATCAAGCAGGCGCCGGAAATCGTGCGGGCCGGAGAAATGATTGATGCCGGGCAGGCCGCCCAGGCGGCCGCCACCCTGGAGGAGTTCGCCCGCCGGCAGCCCAGAAGCATCGAGGCGCAACTGGAATTGTTGCGCGCCGCCAAGACGCTCGACGACGAGCCGCGCGAGCAGCGCGCCTACATCCGCCTGGTGGGGCTATACGTACAGCAGAACGAGATGGATACCGCGCTGGCGCTTTACGAGGAGATGCACACGCGGGGGATGGAGATTGAGGTGCCGGCCGCCTTGCGGCTCCGCCTGGCCCGCCACCTGGAACGCGGCAATTTCCTGGAAGGCGCGGGGCAGGAATACCTGAACGTTTACAGCAACAGCTTGCCCGATAGCACGTCGTTCCAGGCCTTGTTGGCGCACGCCAACCTCCTGCTGCGCACCGGGCGCAAGCCAGAGGCGCTGCAGTTGTTCCTGATCGCGCGCGATTCGCCCGTGCCCCACCTGGAGTACGAAGCCACCATCAGTCACGGCATTAAGCAGGCCCAGGCGGGGTAGTAAGCAGTAAGCAGAAAAATTGCGGATTGCGGATTGTGGATTTCAAGCGAGCCGGGCTCGAAATCCGCAATCCGCAATCCGCAATTCTTACCGGGCTTCGTGGACGATTCGGCCATCAACCATGGTGAGCGCGGCCTGGATCTGGCGGAGGCGGTCTTCGGGGCAGGTCAGCAGATCGTCGGACAGAACCACCATGTCGGCCAGCTTGCCCGGCTCCAGGCTTCCGCGCGTTTTTTCCTCAAACAAGGCGAAGGCCGCGTTGCGGGTAAACAGCCGCAAGGCGTCCTCCCGGCTGATTCGCTG
>JAPKYU010000688.1 GCA_026394175.1 Acidobacteriota bacterium
GGAGCTGTTGCTGACCGTCAGCGGACCGCTCGTGTACAGCCCGCCGCCGTAGCCGGTGAGCGCGCTGTTACCGGAGAATGTGCAGGCGGTGATGCTCACCGCGCCGCCGTGCGCCCGCAGCCCGCCGCCGGCATTGGCCGAATTGCCCTTCAGGGCGCAGCTGGCGAGGGTCAGCGTGGCGGCGTTGTCGATCCCTCCGCCACTGGTGCCGCCGCTGCCATGGGTGATGGTCAGCCCGGAGATGGACGCGCTGTAGCCAAACGGGATGGTGAAGACCGTGCCGGCGTTGTTCCCGTCCACCACCACCAGGTTCGCGCCCGGCCCGATGATGGTCAGGTTGCCCAGGGTCAGCCCGCCGCCGGCGAGGGTGATGGTTTTCTGCGACCCGCTGAAGACCGCCGGGTCAAAGGTGATCGTCGTCCCGGCCGTGGCGTAGTTCACGGCGTAACGCAGGCTGCCGCCGCCGTAGTCGCGGGTATTGCGCACCATCGGGTCGTAGGCGGCTTCATACGCGCCCACGTCGCAGGCGGGGGTCTTGCGCGCCACCCCGCGCTGGTCGGTGGTGACCGCGGGGGCTATGTTGCAGTCGCCCATGGCGATCGCCGGGCTGCTGAGCTGCAACGATTGGGTCGGGGTGGCGCCGCCGTTGTCCGCCGGGGCGTTAAGCAGGGGATCGGTATTCAACTGGTCACTCGCAACCCAGCCGGAGCTCCCGCTGGTGTTTCCGATCAGGTTGTGTCCCAGCGAATTGATCGACCCGTTGAGGTTCGGCGAATCATGCTCTGAGGTGTTCCCTGCGACGATCGTGCTCCCCAGGGTGACGGTCCCGGTCTCCCGTCGTTCGATGGCGCCCACTCCCCAGCTGGCGGAGTTGCCGGAAAAGGTGCTGTGGGTGGCGGTCAGCTGGACGCCCCAACCGGCGCAGATCGCCCCACAGAAGTCGCTGCTGTTGTTGGAGAAGGTGCTGTTGCTGATGGTGATGGTGCCCTCCCACAGTTGGTTGATGGCACCGCCTTGGCCCCACGTAGTCGAGTTTCCGATGAACGCGCTGCGGGTGATGGTCATGTGTGTGCGAAAATGCGACGCGGCAAAGCTAGAGATGGCGCCGCCATCGCCAAAACCCGAACTGTTGTTGGAGAAAGTACAGTCGCTGATATTCAAGTCCCCAGTGGAATGGATCGCCCCGCCGCCGCCGTAATCGGCACCGCTATGAGTATGGTTGTTGAGAAAGGCACAGTGGTCCAGGGTCAGCGTGCCCAGGTCGTTGAGGATTCCGGCGCCCTTGTATTCATCGTAACCGTGCTGGAAGGTCAGGCCGGAAACATGGACGTTGCTGTCGAAGATGTACATGATGCCCGTGGTGTTGTTGCCGTCCAGCGCCAGCAGTCCGGCGCCCGGGCCGACGATGGTCAGATCGACCATGATATTCAGCCTGGCGGTGAGGAGGATGGTGCCGGTCAGGCCGCTCTGGAAGGTGATCGTGTCGCCGTAGTCAGCGAAGTCGAGGGCGTCGCGCAGGCTGCCGGCGCCGCTGTCGTTGAGGTTGGTGACCACAAAGGTCGCCGCGTGGGCTGTCTGGAGCGGCCAGGCCGCGGCGGCCAGGAAGATCAGGCAGGTGAACAATGCCATTAGCCGGCTGCGCATGGGGGCCTCCTGTTGCTCCGGATTACTGCAATGCACTCATCCTTACACAAACAGTCTCGCGCGGATATCTCCATAATAGTACGACTGGGGGAAGAATAGAGCAACCACGCCGTCAACCCGAATGGAATGGCGCCCAGGAGCATGTAGGGTTTGCGCCGCCCCCGGCGTCGCGGCCACGACTTCTATTCTATGACCAACGAGACGGCTGGCAAGTGCGCGTTCCCCCTGCGGCGGAAGCCGCGTCGGCAGAGACGAGGGACACAATCGCCTTTGTCAAGCAGCGAGTTATTGGGGAGCCTATAGTCGCTCACCCCTTGTGTCACGATGTGTGAGGACGGACCTGCAGCAATCAGACGGCGTG
>JAPKYU010000055.1 GCA_026394175.1 Acidobacteriota bacterium
GCTGCACTTCTCTTCCACGAATGGATCGAAGCCTTGTTCGTCCAGCAAAGCGTTCAGCCGTTGGTAGAAGGGATGCCCGCCGCCGCGGCGAATATCGGCGGCGGGGATCCACAATCCTTGCTGGCGCTCCCGCTGCTGTCGTGTGCCCATGGCCATGCGATTGCCCTCCGGAATCCGATAAAACATTTTCGCAGATTTGGGTTTTATCGAGCCGGCCATCTGCAATCGATTCGGCGACTTTTACCACAGGCTGCTGGTGGCTGGCCGTCAGTCGAACAAGCTTGGGGTCGCAGCGGACATCTGCGGCATCGCTTTGGGCCAGAAGACGCCGATCACCACCCAAGACTTGGGATGAGCGAGAATAGTGCCAACGTAGAAGTGTGTATCCCGGTCGGCAGCGCAAAGTTCGCCGAGAAACTTCTGCTTCACCTTCGCGCACGCTTCATCGGGAGTAGCACCAGCATTGATGCAATTCCAGTACAACGCACCAACTTCCCAATCCTCGATCATCATCTGGTGCCCATTGCAACGTGGATCATCACACCCGAAACGGTATTGAAACTTGAACGGCACCTTTCGCGGCGGCTCTTGGCTGACCGTGCGGGTTTCCCACAGCCGCTGCTGGCGCAGCGCGGCTTCGAATGCGGGCTTCCATTTATCATCGTCGGAACTGACGATGAGATCGTCCACGTACTTCGGTTTGAAGATGCCGAGAGACGCGCGGTCTTGCTCCTGCTGGTCGCGCAGGTGCTCCATCGACTGTGACTTCTTTGCGAGGACGTATCGCGCCCGCTCTGCCCAGTTGTTCTTGGGACTGATCGGCTCGCCAATCAGCCGGATCGTCTCGAACTTGGGCCGGTAGCTTTCCTTTCGCGAATCTCGCCCCGTGTGTTTGGTCGCCTCGACTTCCATCCACTGATACTTCCTGTACTGTTGGCTGAAAGGCAGATCGCGGAAGTTTATTGGATACAGACGAATGAAGTCTCCAGTCTCGGTGACCCCGGCTGTGCATACCAGTTCGTCGTATTTCGAGGACGGGATGGGATACGTCTTGACGGTAATCAGGACCTTGAGGTGCTCGGTCATATCACAGATGAACGATGCTCAGTTTGCTCGTCTCTGCCAGAACCGCCGCCAGTCGGCTTCGATGGCAATCTCTTGGGTCCTTCTCCATGCAAAGGAGCGCAGCGGGCGTCGTCGCTATCCGCTCCGCCACTTTGCGAATCTCTGCGGTTCGCTTCGGCAGGAGTTCACGCCGATAATACATAAAAAGCTGCCGAAAATCTTCTGAACTCTCCACCCCATGACGCTTCTCGGAAGGGATACCAAGCGCAGGCCAGTGCTCGTAGCCAATTTCAAGTTTCTCGGTAATGCGGCGGAGTGCGGTGCTTGCGAAGCCGTACTTCCGCGAGACGGGGTTGGCGCGAACATCGAGGATCAGTCGAATACCCACGCGAAGAAGATCGTCCAAGAATCCGTCAACCGAGCGGCCTTCATAGCCAATTGTGTAAATTGCGGGCTGGGCAACGGGCAGGACCGGAGCGTTCGCGGGAATGAGGTCTTTCAGTTCGCTTCGGGTCGAATACCACGGGTACCGGGCGTAAACGTCCTTCAGGAGCACGCGCAAGCCCTGCTTTCCATACTTTGAAACGATCGCCTTCGTGGCCCGCATGGTGTCGCTGTCGGCGAGCTTCGCTTCCTTCGCCCCAAGGTCCGTGATTGCGTAACTGCTTGTCGGCCCGGACTGTTCGGCCTTGGCATAGCCGTAAGCGGTGAGCGCGTCCAGTTCCCGGTTAAGCGCAAACGAGAAAGGTCCGTACCTGTAAGGCACGAACTCGTAGAACGTGTCGTCGCCACCGATGAACGTCTCCCGACCAAGAAGGAACATCAGCTTAAAGAGTTCGGTGCTCGGCACGGGCTGCTGTGCCGCAGTGAGGACCGCGAGGGTTGTGCGTTGCCGTCTGAGCATGGGCCTATGGATCAAGCATACAGCCGAGACGCTCATGGCTCCAACCGCAAATCAAGCGGTGGTTCCAGACGCTACACGGCTCGCCGGGTGGTCCATCAGTGCTGGCGCGACCATCTCGGCGGAGAACTTGGCGGTTCCTGGCTCATTACGCCGCTGAAGTGCTCGACGATCCCGAGCATTTGCAGCAGCGCGTGACGGGCGATAAGCGGAGAGAGACGGGCACCCATCCGGCAGACCGAAAGCGCATAATGGCGAAATCGGCCATCAGCAGTCGTTTTGGGGCCGCTGTAGCGCCCGACGCGCAGCGTTGCCGCGGTAGCGGAGCAGATTAGGTGAGCGTGTTTCCGCCCATCGGGTTGTCCCCACGCGCGTGGGGGTGAACCGAAGGCGGCGCCGGGGCGGCGGCGGGCCGCCGCGCTGCCGGCAGCCGCGGGCGCGGCCTTACTTGGGGAAGTATTTCTGGAAGAAGGCGACCATGTCGCGGAACATTTGCGGCGTGCGGTCGCCGCCGTATTCCTCGCGCAGACGCACCTGGCACTCGATCCCCAGCTTGTCCATGCGCTCTTTCAGGAAGAAGCCGAAGC
>JAPKYU010000675.1 GCA_026394175.1 Acidobacteriota bacterium
GAAGTGATTCCGTTCCCCAAGACCGCGCGGGCCGTCGATTTGATGGTCGATGCGCCCACGCCGGTCAGCGAGGCGCAATTGCGCGAGCTGGGCCTGGCCATCCGCAAACCCATTCGCTCCGAATAACCACCAAGACACCAAGGCACAAAGTTCTTGGTGTCTTGGTGTCTTTGTGGTGAGATTCTGGCCCAAGGAGGAAACGATGGTTTACCTGCTCACTTTGGTTTTGTTATTCAGCCAGGCGGCGGCCCTGACCGCCAAGCCGGCCGAGAAAAAAGCCGAACAGAAAGCGGCGGCGAAAGCCGAGGTTGTTTACGTGCCCGCGAAAGAGGTCGAGGCTTCCATGAAGAAGCCCGGGACCAAGCTGGTGGACACTCCTAAATACTCGGTGATGGCCTTCAACCGTAACACGGCCGGCGAAGCCGAATCGCACGAGGCCGACAACGACATCTTTTACATCGTCGATGGCTCGGCCACGTTTGTCACCGGCGGCACGATCGAAGGCGCAAAGAACACCGGACCAGGAGAGGTGCGCGGCGCCGGCATTAAGGGCGGGAAGACCTGGAAGCTGTCGAAGGGCGATACGATCACCATCCCCAAGGGCACGCCCCACTGGTACAGCGGCGTGAACGGGACCGTCACCTACTTCATCGTGAAGATCCGGTGACAGAATTGTAGCGGCGGTCCCGCCAAGCGGGACCGCCATCCGGAATGCGAACCCTCGTAGCCGTCTGCCTGTTCGCGCTGGTTTGCGGGGCGCAGAACGAATGCGCCAACCTCGCCGTCTCGCCCTCTTCCGATTACGCCTACCTGATCGGCAGCGCGCCGGCGGGCGGCACGTATCGCTGGCTGCTGAACGGGCAGACGTACAAGACGGGCAGCACGCCGCAGCTCTTGCTGCTGCACGCCGACGATTCCCTGATCACGATTGAAGGAAAGAAACCGCTCGACTCGCCCGCTGTGGCTTATCAGCCCGGGCGGTGGGGCTCGGCGCTGGCGATCGAAAAGAGCGGCCTGCTGACCTATGCCCGAGGGGGAAACCTGGATCTGAACGAAGGGTCGATCGAGATGTGGGTGGCGCCGCGCGCCGCCGGCGACGACCCGGTTTACACGCAGCGTGACCACACCCTTTTCCATTACCGCGCGCCGAACGGCGACCGCATGGTCATTGCCCAGTCGCGGACCAACGGGATTCTGTACGCCGGCGGTACCACCGCCGGCCAGTGGCAAAGCGCCTATGGCGGGCAGGCCTCGATGCGCGGCTGGAAGGCCGGCGAGTGGCATCACCTGGCCTACACTTACTCAGCGGCCGGCACCATGATGCGCTTTTATGTGGACGGCGTGCTCACCGCCGACACCAACGAGAAGCGCTATGTCCCGCCTTCGCCGGCCGGCGACCGCTTTTCGCTCGGGGGCGATCTCTCCGCCGTGCCGGCCCATTTCCTGATCGACGAAATACGGATCTCGTCGCGACCGATGGACGGGGATGAGGTCCGCGCCAACGCCCGGCGCTTCGACCAGCCGCGCGACAACGAGGTGTGGCTGCCGCTGGCCGGCGTGCCGGCGGGCGCCAGCCTGGTGTTCGAGGCCACCGCGGCGGGCGGCGCCCGCACCTGCGCTACCGCCGCCTTCCTTTATAACGGCGTTCCGCTGGCCGACGCCGATCCGCCCAGCACCCTGCTCGCGCCCGGCACCACCTCGCTGGCCTTCTCGGTGCATTCCCTGCAGCCCACCTCGTGCGGCTACTCGCTGGGCACGGCGGCCGAGTACCTGAAGATGACCCCGTTCGATGCCGGGCAAGGGACCACGGTCCACCAGACAACGTTCAAGGGCCTGTCCGGCGACACCACCCAGGTCAACAAGGTGTACGTCCGCTGCGCCTCGGAGCCAACCTACGCGCTGGAGTTGCTGTATCGCAGCCTACCCCGCGTCAACCCGCAGTTTCCGCGCACCGGAAACCTCTGGGGATCGTCCAACCTGGTGCCCAAGGGGCTGGAATACGCTTCCCGCATCGACCTCTATCTCGGCGCCAGCCTCACGCCCGCCCAGATCAGGGCGCTGCGCGCGCTCAACCCCAATATCCTGGTCCTGACCAGCATCAACACGGTCGAGAATTTT
>JAPKYU010000411.1 GCA_026394175.1 Acidobacteriota bacterium
GAGACCCAGAAGGTGTGCGACGCCGTGCTGGAATCGGCCCGCGCGGGCCGCTGGGTGGAAACCGGCGCCGAGCTGTAAGGCACGCCGCGGCGCGCTCTGAAGCAGTCGCCGCAGGCCGCCAGACGACAAGCGGCGTCAGGCGCGATCGGCCCGCCCGAAAGCCAGGCGCTTGCCTACCTGCCGGGCCAAGGCTTCGATGAATTGCTCGTTCCCCAAAAGTGACTTGGCTCCCGCGCTGTCCGGCCACGCTTCGCCTGCCTCGATGATCCTTCGCAAAGCCGCATTGATCTGCGTCTGGTAGGGTGGGGCGCCAGGGGCGGCGGCGCGCTCTTTGAAGTACTGGATCACGTCGCCGTCCAGATAGATACTCACACGCACCTTGCAGTTCCGCAGGTGTGCTTCGCCAGGCCTTGCCCGGTGCCGCTGCTCGCGCGGAACCACCCGGAAACGTTTAGGGAAGCGGAATTCAGCCTCCACCGCCCTCCTGCCGGATCGCGGGTGATCAACGGCGCTCTTTTTCATAAAGCCTCTTCATCCTGCGATCCGCGCAGCACTGCCACTGTAAGGAGCGGTTCTGAGTGCTGCCCCCGCGTGGGGAGCGGGTCTCTGCGCTCGTCACTCATGACTTAAACTGTGCGGTAGTTGGCGAACTGCATGTCGATGCCGAAATCCTGCTCCTTGAGCAGGCGAATGGCGTCCTGCAGCGTGTCGCGGTCGCGGCCGCTCACCCGCACCATGTCCCCCTGGATGGAGGCCTGGACTTTCAGCTTCGATTGCTTGATGAGCTTGACCATCTCGCGCGCCTTCTCGATGGGGATGCCCTGCTGGAAGGCGACCTCCTGGCGCACGGAGGAGCCGGCGGCCGGCTCCACTTTGCCGTAGTTCAGCGCCTTCAGCGGCACCCCGCGCTTCACCAGTTTCTGCTGCAAAACCTCGTTGACCGCTTTGAGCTTGAACTCGTCGGCGCTGGCGAGCACCAGCTTCTCCTTGCCCTCCAGCCACACCTCGCTTTTCGAGTTCTTCAAGTCGAAGCGCTGGCGAACTTCCTTCATCGTCTGCTGGATGGCGTTGTTGACTTCCTGCAGGTCCACCCTGGAAACGATGTCAAAGGTGTTCTCCGGCATGAGGGCAGTATACCCAAACGCGGCCGCGGATTTCGCCGATTGCGCAGACGCAGGCCTGCATCGATCGGCGGATGCAATCTGTGCAATAGGCGAAATCTGCGGCTGGTATCAGGTTGTCACTCGGTCCACTCTGTGTTTGAATCGGAACATGGCCGACATGTGGTGGTGGCTTTTGCTGGGTGTGTTTGGCCAGCAGGCGGGGCAGAAGGCGGCCAGGCCGGAGCCGCCGGCGGTCGAGTCGCGGATCACGGTGATGGCCGCCGACGGCAGCGCCAGGACCGTCATCTACACGGCGGCGCGCCATTTTGAGGCCCCCAACTGGTCGCCGGACGGCCGCTGGCTGGTCCTCAACTCGCGCGGCCGGCTTTATCGCCTGCCCCTGCGCTGGAACGCTTCCGGCGCCCGGAGCACGCCCGTTGCCGCCGGCGAGCCGGAGATGATCGATACCGGCCCGATCGACCGGCTGAACAACGACCATGGGATTTCGCCGGACGGCAGGCTGCTGGCCATCAGTGCCGGCCATATCTACACACTGCCCTTCGCTGGCGGAACGCCAACCCAGGTGACCACCGAGCAGCCCAGCTACTACCACGGCTGGTCGCCCGACGGCGGCGCCCTGGTCTACTGCGCCCGCCGCGACAACAATTTCGATATTTACAGTATCGCGGTCAGCGGCGGGCCCGAGAAGCGCCTCACCAGCTCCCCGGGCTACGATGACGGCCCCGATTATTCCCCCGACGGCAAGTGGATCTACTTCAATTCGGACCGCGGCGGTTCCTGGGACATCTGGCGCATTCCCGCTTCCGGCGGCGGAGAAGGCGACCGCTTGGCCGAGCGCGTGACCAGCGACGAGATGGAGGACTGGTTCCCGCACCCGTCGCCGGACGGGAAGTGGCTCCTGTTCCTCAGCTACCCACCCGGCACCAAGGGCCATCCCGCCAACCTGCAGGTGAAACTCCGAATCATGCCGCTTGGGGGCGGGCCGGTCCGGGAGCTTGACAGCCTCCTCGGCGGGCAGGGTACCATCAATGTGCCCTCCTGGTCACCAAGGGGGCAGCTTTTTGCCTATATCACATACCGGCTGCTGGGGGCAGGTGACACGGCAAGCAGATGAAGAATGAGCGCGCAGAGGATCGCCCCCACGGCAGGCTCGTGGGGACCCTGGTATTCGTATTTACCCGGGCCAGGAAACGGCTCCTCAGAGTGCCGTGACCGAGGAACAACGCAACAACGTGGAGAAGATATTAGGACAAGTTTGTCGCCAACCGCAGATTTGCGCAACATGGGTGTGTGTTTTTCCGCAGCATGCCCCACATCGAATCTGTCCAGATCCACCTACTTTGTTGATCCAAAAGGGACTTCCTGGTCCTAAGTTACGCTCCGATTTGGCCGATTTATTGCTCGAACATGTACCGGCTCGAGTGAGTGACGGGAGAGCCGTGTGCGCCTGCGGAGCGTCAGAGGCGTCTAATGTTGTCGGGCCCACTTGGGTTCTTTGTCCACAGGAGGAATGCTAGATGGCACGGGTACGAAATATCCTGTTCACGGCGCCAGTCCTGATCCTGGTTCTGCTGGCAATCCCGGTGGTTGCGGAACTGGCCTCCGGCATCGCCCAGGAAGCGGGCCTGACCCGGCACGACGCCGCCTACTATCTGGATCCAGATCTGGTCAACTTCATTCGCCCTGGCGTCCGGCTCAAAGTCACCTCGGCGACAATCCAAGATTCGCGAATCAGCGTGCGCTTCACGTTGGCCGACCCAGCAGGACTACCGCTGGACAGGGAGGGGATCACCACCCCGGGTGTGGTCAGCACGAGCTTCATCGCTGCTTACATCCCCAAGGATGCGACGCTGTATACGGCCTACACCACCCGGACGCAGACCAGCCCCATCACCGGCAAGAGCGCGGTCCAGGCGGGAACCGATTCGGGCGGCACGTACACGAAGAACGGAGACGGCGACTATACATATACGTTCGCGACGAGGGTCCCGGCCACCTACGACCCATCGCTGACCCACAGCATCGGCATCTACGGCCGCCGCAACCTTGCGGAATTCCTGACGGAGCCGTCCTGGAAGAACACCGCGGATGTGGTCTACACCTGGGTCCCGAACGGCTCGGCAGTGAAGACGGTGCGCGACATCGTGAAGACCGAGGTCTGCAACAGTTGCCACGACCCGTTGTTTGCGCACGGCGGCACGCGCCAGAAAGTCGAGCTGTGCATCCTCTGCCACCAGCCGCAGACGGTGGACCCGGATACCGGCAACTCGGTGGACATGGCCGAGATGGTACACAAGATCCACCGGGGCAGCGGTCTGCCCAGCGTGGTGGCCGGAAAGCCGTATGTGATTATCGGGAACGCGCAGTCGGTGAACGACTATTCGACGGTGGGCTTCCCGGACGACGTGCGGCGCTGCGAGGCCTGCCACAGGGGCGCCACCCAGTCGGCCGTCTACCTGACGCGGCCGTCGCGGCGGGCCTGCGGTGCCTGCCACGATAACGTGAACTTCCGAACCGGCGAAAACCACCTGGACCTGCCGCAGGTTTCCGACAACCTGTGCGCCACCTGCCACATCCCGCAGGGCGAGCTGGAGTTTGACGCCTCCATCAAGGGCGCGCACGTCAACCCCAACTACTCGTCGCAACTGCCCGGAACCACCTTCCAGATCCTGCGCGTGGACAACTGCCTGAAGGGCCAGAAGCCGCGCGTGACCTTCACGGTGAAGGACAAGAAGGGGAACGTGATCGAAGTCTCGAAGATGGCCTCGGGCAGCTTCATTCTGGCCGGCCCGACCACCGACTACAAGCAGTACTGGTCGGAGGATTTCCGGTCCAAGGCGGTTCGCAGCGGCGACCAGTGGGTCTACGACTTCACGCAGGCCATCCCGGCTGACGCCGCGGGATCGTACGCGGTTGCCATCCAAGGCTACAACAACATCGTGCTTAATCCGGGCACCAAGCAGGAACAGACGGTTCGCGACCCGGGGTTCAACGCCGTCTCCTACTTCAGCGTGGACAACAGCAGGATCGCGCCGCGGCGGGCCGTGGTGTCACAGCAGACCTGCACGACCTGTCATGGCTCGCTCTACTTCCACGGCGGCTCGCGCCAGAACGTTCAGTTCTGCCTGTTGTGCCACAACCCGGTCACCACCGACTCCTCGCAGCGGACCGCGGCCACCTTGCCGGCTGAGTCGATCAACATGAAGACCATGATCCACAAGATCCACATGGGCGAGGAGCTGGAGACCGAGTTCACCATTTTGGGTCGCAACCAGAGCAGGAACAACTTCAACGAGGTGCGGTTCCCGACCGCGGGCGAACAGCGCAACTGCGACAAGTGCCACGTCAGCGACTCGTACCAGATCCCGCTGCCCAAGGGCGTGATTGCCCAGACCGCCCCGCGGGATTGGATCAACCCGCTGCAGCCCATCACCGGCGCCTGCCTGTCCTGCCACACCAGCCAGGCGGCGGCGGCCCACGCGGCGACCATGACCTCCGACAAGCTCGGCGAGGCCTGCGCCGCCTGCCACGGGGTCAATAACGAGTTCTCTATCGACAAAGTCCACGCCCGCTGATCTTCGGCGGCAACGGGTAGAGGCGATACTGAGTCTAATGTAGGCTTAAAAAGCACGGGCCGGCCGCCAGAGGGCCCGCCCGTGCTTTGCGGCCCACCCGTGGAGTTCCCCGGAGTCTCCCGGTTCTCAAGAACGGAGCAGAAGGCTCGTTGATGTTCGTCACACGATTAAAGCTCCCTCTAGCGTTGTTCGCTTTGCCGGTTCTGGGCCTAGTTGTCTGGAGCCTGGCCGCCGCCGGCCCGGGGCAGGCCAAGCAAACGGCCGGGGACCAGACCAAGCAGGAAGCCGCGCCGCAGCCGGCGCCGCCGGCCGAGTACGTAGGCTCGGAAACCTGTTCGGGCTGCCATGCCGACTTCGCCCCCGACAAGCTGGCCTACCACAAGGAAATCGATGTTGTGAAGCGCCTCAGCGAGTGGAAGGGGCGGGCCTGCGAGTCCTGCCACGGGCCCGGCAAGGCCCACGCCGAGTCGGCCGATCCCAAGCTGATCTTCTCTTTCAAGGGCGCGCCGGCCGCCAAGGCTTCCCAAACCTGCCTGAAGTGCCACGCGCAAGGGCTGCGGTCGAGCGGGCGCGCCTTCGATGCGCACGCGCGCAACTCGGTGGCCTGCGGCAGTTGCCACACCGTTCACGCGCCGAAAGCAAAACCCCTGTTGGCCGGCGTTCCGAACGGTTTGTGCGTCACCTGCCACACCAACGTCAAGGCCGAATTCTTCCGGCCCTACCGGCACCGGCTGGTGGAGGGCGCGATCAGTTGCATCGACTGCCACAACCCGCACGGTTCGCCGATCGGCGGGCGCACGACGGCGCAGTTCCGCGCCTCGCACGGCAACGAGCAGCCGTGCCTGAAGTGCCACTCCGACAAGCGCGGCCCATTCACCTTCGAGCACGTTCCGGTGCGCACCGAGGGTTGCAGCGCCTGCCATGAGCCGCATGGCTCGGTGAACCCGCGCATGCTGGTCCGCCACCAAGTGCGATTTCTGTGCCTGGAGTGCCACACCACGCCGGGGCTGGGTCTGCCGGCCGGCGCCAGGCCCAGTGGGACCGCGCCCATGGGCCAAACACCGCCCGCGTTCCACGACCTGCGCAGCCCCAGGTACCGCAACTGCACCACGTGTCACATCAAGATTCACGGCTCTTACATGAGCGGGATTTTTGAGCGATGAAAACCGCGAGCAGCAATAATCGGGTTGCCCTGGTCGTGCTGGTGAGCGCCCTGTGGGCGGCGGCCGGCTCGGCCCAGCAGCAGCCTGCTCCCGCCGCCGCGCCGGAGCCGCAGCAGCCGGCGCAAGCCGCAGCCGCTCCGCCGTCGGACCGCCCCGTGACCGGCTCCATCGACTTCGGGTATCGCTGGACGGTGAAGGAGTACGGCAACAACAACATGTACCGCAGCATCGTGAACCTGGGCGATGGGCCCAAGCTGTTCGACGCCGCGCTTTCGTTCCGCAGCCTGCGGCCGTCGTACACCGACCGCGTCGATGTGCAGCTCAATTCCTGGGGCGGCGAGCCGTACAGCACGGCGCGGGTCAGCGCCCGCAAAGAGGGCATTTACGAGTTGGGGTTCGTATACCGCAACATTTCCTACTACAACAACATCCCCAGCTTCGCCAACCCGCTGCTGGAAAGCGGCCTGCCCTCGTTCGACAGCCAGAACGGCTACGACATCCACCGCCGTCTGTTTGATGTCACTCTCGACATCTTCCCGAACCGCAGATTCTCGCCGTACTTCGTGTACTCGCGGAGCGCGGGCACCGGCCCGGGCCTGTTGACCTTCGTCGGACCCGGCAACGAGTATCTCTCGAACCGGCGGATCGACGACGCAGTGAACATCTTTCGCGCCGGCAGCCACCTGAACTTCAGCAAGGCCAATTTCACGCTGGAGTTCGGGGGCAGCCGCTTCCGGGACGATCTGCGCGTCTTTTACGGGCCGGGCGGGGCCAACCCCGGCAACCGCCGCACTCCGCTGCTGGGGGAGACATTGCGGCTGGACAGCGCCGACCAGCAATACGGGGGCGGCTCAACCACGTTTTTCACGCGGCACTCGGCCACCCTCCGGCCCTTCCGCTGGATGGACCTCAGCGGCGAATTCCTCTTCAACCAGCCATCGCTGAACGCCACCTTGCGCGAGCTGGCCGCCGGCAACCTGGTTTCCAGCCCCGATCTGCGGCGGAATACGGGGCAGACGGTGACCGGAACGGCCCAGGCGCTGCGCCCGCATCCCTCCGGGACGGCGTCGCTGGTGTTGCGGCCGCTGGACCGCCTGCGGATCGTGCAGTCCTACTACACCGACCGCTTCCATCTTTCTTCCTTTTCGGCGCTGAACCAGAACCTGACCGGCGTGGCCGGCCTGCTGGGCTTTGTGCTGCCTCCGGCGGTGAGCGAGGCGAACACCAACCTCGTTTACTTCAGCAGTAACTACAACCGCTACCAGGCCGAGGCCATGTTCGACCTGCATCCGCGCGTCACGGTGCGCGGGGGCTATCGCAAGATCTGGAGCGAGGTGTTGCACGGCGATCCGAGCGATCCGGAGGCCGCCGACCGGGGCAGGCAGCGGCAGCAGGTTGCCCTGGCCGGTGTGGATGTCCGCCTACCCGCCAACCTGACGTTGTTCGGCGCCGCGGAAGTGTCCTCGGGAGACTCGGCGCTGGTCCGCACCAGCCTGCTGGATTACCAGCGGGTGAAAGTGCGCGGGCGCTGGAAGCCGCTCAAGTGGGCCACGGTGAACGGCACGCTGGCCCTACTGCGCAATTTCAACGGCCGGCCCGACATCAACCTGGCCTATCGCAGCCACGAGTCCTCCCTCTCGCTGGTGCTGTCGCCCCGAGGCGGGAGACGCCTGAACCTGATGCTGGACTACATGCACTCGGCCTTGGCCTCCGACATGTTCATCATCCTGGTGCCCTTCTTCAACCGGGACATTTCCCGGTACGACCAGAACGGCCACCAAGTCGGCGCTTATGTGAATCTGGGCTTGACGAAGAACGCGAGGTTCGATTTCGGCGGGAGCATGGTGGTGGTCGATGGCAGCCGGCCGACGCGCTTCTATCAGCCGCAGGCCGACCTGGTGCTGCCCTTCCGCTCCAAGGTGAGCTGGATTGCCGGCTGGCGTTTCTACGACTTCAACGAGACCCAGTTCCGCTCCGAGGCCTTCAGGTCCCACCTGTTCTTGACGGGCCTGCGCATCACCATGTAGGGCGCCCGCCGGCAGAAGACGACACTAGCGGCGGCTGTAGCGGCGGCGACCCCGCTCTGCGGGGTCGCCATTCCCATTCACTTGCCGATGCACATGGCGGTCTAAAGACCGCCGCTACAAATTCTTGCCGGCTCACTGTCCCAGGATGTCGTAGGTCGTGGTCCCGTACTGGCGCACTTTCTGATAAATCGTGTCCCACTCCTTGTGGTAGGGGTGTTCGGTGTAGGTCTTCGCCAAACCTTCTTCGCCGGTGATCTCCATGCACACGCCCCAGGTGCGCGTGGCGCGGGTCACGGCGCCGATCAGCTTCTCTTCCTCGGGGGTCGGCTTCTCGCCGGCTTGCTTCTTCTTTTCGATGGCGGCCGCCTTCTTGTTTGTTTCCGCGTCGGTCGCGAAAGTCGCCAGCGGCCGGCGCAGTTTCCCGTACCACACCTTGCTCACCACCGGGATCTTGGCCGGGATGTCGTCGGTGGCTTTGAAGAACGCCTGCCAGTCGGCCTCGGTGGCCGACGCCAGCGGCGTAAACGCGAAGCAGTGCATCAGTTTCTTTTCGCCGGCACTCAGGCTCACGGCAAACAGCAGTAATACGGCAACACAGGCCAGCTTGCGAAATCCAGTCAATTGGCTCATAGCTCCTCCGATGCGAAGTCACCCGAGAATAGCACATCGCAGGCCGTGGGCTGTGAGCTATAGGCGGTGGGCTGCCGGGGCAACCCGGGACCCAGGCTCTTGCGTCTAAGGCGTGAAGGGCCATCCGCGCTGGGAAGTTCTCTTTATGTCGTTCGCAACGGTTGCCATACTTCTGCTGGGGGTTGCCGTTCCGGCCACGGCGTCCTCCGCGGAGGCCCGACGGCAGGTTCTCTCCCGCTTCCTGCACGCGCCGCTCGGCTTCGAAGCCAGTGGACCCCAGGCCGGCGCGGACTATCCGTTTTTCGCGCGCGCCCCCGGCGGCACCCTCCTGCTGACCCGCGGAGGCGGATGGCTGCTCTGGCGCAACGATGCGGCGCCGGCAATCCCGGGCCTGGCGCGCGGCCAGCTTCGGATGCCACAGATGCGGCTGCTGGGAAGCAACCCGGCGCCACGGACTACGCTCCTCGATCGGCTGCCGGGCCACTCCAATTACCTGATCGGGCGAGCGCCCGAGCGCTGGAGGACGGACATTGCGCAGCATGGCCGGGTCGAATACCGCGAAGTGTACCGCCACATCGACCTCGTCTATTACGGCAACCACGGCCAACTGGAGTACGACTTCATCGCCCGCCCCGGGGGCGATCCTGGGCGGATCCGCCTCGGTTTCGACGGCGTGGAGAGCCTTGCGGTCGAGCCCGATGGCTCGCTGCTCGCGCGAGCCGGCAGCGGCCGGATTCGCCTGCACCGGCCCCGTGCCTACCAGCTCGATGAAAGCGGCCGGCGGCGCGAAGTGGCGGCCGCCTACAGGCTCGCCGGCCGCGCCCGGCTGGCCTTCCGCCTGGGCGAGTATGACCGCCGCAAGCCGCTGATCATCGACCCCGTGCTGGCCTATTCCACCTTCCTCGGCGGGTTGCTCTACGACTTCGGGCTGGGCATTACCACCGATGCCGCGGGCAATGCTTACGTGGCCGGCTACACTTCCTCCCCCAATTTCCCGGCCACCAGCGGCGCGCTGGACCGGACGTGCGGCACCGACGGCTTCTGCAACTTCAGCGCGCTGGATGCCTTCGTGACCAAGCTCAATGCCGCGGGAAGCGCCATCGTTTACTCCACCTTCCTGGGGGGCAACGGAAACGACTACGCATACGGCATTGCCGTTGACTCGGCCGGCAACGCCTACGTCGCCGGCTACACCGAATCCTCGGACTTCCCCACCACCGCGGGCGCTTTCCAGCGGACCAAGGGCGGCGGCAAAGATGTGTACGCGGCCAAGCTGAGCGCCGACGGCTCGACGTTGCTCTACTCGACGTTTCTGGGCGGCAGCCAGGACGAGGTGTCGTTCGCGGGCACAGCCGTGGATGCTTCCGGCAACATGTACGTGACCGGCTACACGCTCTCGCCGAATTTCCCGACCACGGCCACGGCCTTTGACCGCGCCTGCGGCAGCGACGGAAGCTGTGATAACCGCCTGCGCGACGCCTTCGTCACCAGGCTGAACACCTCGGCTGGCGGCGCCGCTTCGCTGGTCTATTCCACCTACCTAGGCGGCAGCAACGAAGACGAAGGGCGCGCCATCACGCTGGACGGCGCGGTTGCCGTGTACGTGACCGGCTACACGGTGTCGCGCGACTTCCCCACTACCGAAGGCGCATTCGACCGCGGCTGCGGCACAGACTCGGCCTGCAACGGCGGATACCGCGATGCCTTCGTAGCCAAGCTGAACACCTCGGCCGGCGGCGCCGCCTCGCTGGTCTATTCCACTTACCTGGGCGGCAGCGGCACCGACGTGGGCCGCGGCATCGCCGTCGATGCTTCCGGCAATGCCTGGGTGACCGGCTCGTCGGCCACCACCGACTTTCCCGTGGGGAGCCGGCTACCATCGCCGCCCATCCAGGCGAGCTTCGGCGGCGGGCCGGAAGACGGTTTCATCGCCAAGTTGAACGCGCAGGGTTCCGCGCTGCTGTACGCCAGCTACCTGGGCGGCGGGGGCGAAGACGCTGCCGAGGCCGTGGCGCTGGACACGGACGGCAACGTCTACGTGGCCGGCTACACGAATTCCACGAATTTCCCAACCAAGTCGGCGGTGCAGGGCTCGAACAGCGGCGACGACGACGTTTTCCTGGTGAAGCTGGCCCCGTCCGGCGCGCTCCTGTATTCCACCTACCTGGGCGGCACGGGCCAGGACCGCGGCCTGGATCTGGCGCTGGACGCGGCTGGCGCCGTGTACGCCGTCGGCTATACCGCTTCCGGCAGCTTCCCGACCACGCCGGGCGCCGCCCGCACGTCATCGGCAGGGTTGGGCGAAGCTTTTGTGGCGAAGATCGTCGACACGCCGGGCGCGCCGGCCATCAACGCCGGCGACATCGTGAACGGCAGCTTCAATCATCAGGCGCCGGCGCCCGGTTCCATCGCCACGGTGTTCGGCGCAGCCCTGTCCACCGCGGTGGCCTACGCCTCCAGCGTGCCGCTTCCGGCTTCGCTCGCGGGCGTGACGGTGCTGGTGAACGGGAGGGCCGCGCCGTTGTTTTATGTTTCGCCGACGCAGATCAATTTCCAGACGCCGTGGGAGGCCGCCGGGCAAGCTCAGGCGGCGGTTGTGGTCAGCGTTCAGGGCGTCGCCAGCAACGCGGCTACCGTGGCGCTTCCGGCGCTCAGCCCCGGAATCTTCACGGTGAATCAGGCGGGCGCCGGCCAGGGGGCCATCCTCATCGCCGGCACCGCCACCATTGCCGCGCTGGCAGGCAGTATCCCCGGCGCCAGCACGACGCCGGCCCGCGCCGGGCAATTCGTCTCGATCTTTGCGACGGGTTTGGGCCCGGTCGGCAATCCGCCCGCCACCGGCGCCGCCGCGCTGTCCAACCCGCTGGCCATGGCCACGAATCAAGTGCAGGTGACCATCGGCGGCCTGCCGGCGGTGGTGAGCTTTGCGGGCCTTGCGCCCGGCTTCGTCGGCCTTTACCAAGTGAATGCGCAGGTGCCCGCCGGCGCAGCAACCGGCGACGCGGTCCCGGTGGTGCTGTCCGTTGGTGGCGCCTCTTCCAACCCTGTCACCGTGGCAATTCAATGAAAGGCTGCTCAAATCGCCGGTAGATGCTGTATCCATCCCTTGGCCGCCCGCCAGCGTAGTGGGTGGGCAGCACCACCGTCGCCTGCTCGAAGCCGCGGCCCGGCGGAATCGCGCCGCAAAGGCTTTTCGATGCGGGAGATGAAGACGGCAGGCGTTCCCTGGCAGCGTTGTCAGTTCCGGGGTAGAGTATAGCGACCGTATTACGTCTATCTAGGCGTGCTACAATATGGATGTATGGATACAGTGTTTGCACAGGTGAATGTAAAGGGCCAGATCGTCATTCCCGCGCGGTTGCGCGACGAACTGAAGATCAAGTCTGGAACCAAGATCGCGATCCAGCGCGATGGGGGGGCGATCGTGCTGCAGCCAGTAACCGATGAGTTCCTCGAATCGCTCCGCGGGTGCCTCAAAGGCAAAGGCCGTCCGTCCGCGACTGAGGTATGGGAACAGGATCACCGGAAAGAGTCGGAGGGCGAGATTCGCAGGTACGGTGAGCGGCGATGAAGAAGTACGTGCTGGATGCCAGCGCGCTGCTGCGCTACGTCGAGGACGAGCCTGGCGCCGGGGTCGTGCTGCGAGTGTTTCAGGAATCGCGGGACGGGCAGGCGGAAGTGCTGATGTCGGCTGTTAACTGGGGTGAGGTGACGTACGTGATCGTTAAGGTATGTGGCGGCCTGGCGCAGCAGAGCCCGATTGAAGCGGGCAAGGTGATCGCCAACCTGCGGAAGACTCCGCTTCGGGTCGTATCCGCGGACATCGTGCAGGCCGAGGCTGCCGCGATGTTCAAGACGAACTTCAATGTCCCGTACGCCGACGCTTTCGCCGGCAGCCTGGCGCTGCGCGAGTCCGCGATATTGGTGACGGCCGACTTCGACTTCAAGAATCTTTCCGGCCATCCAATCCAAGTGGAGTTCCTGCCGAGGGGAAAAAAGGGGGCAGCGTGCGCCGGGATAAACCGGCATGTTGTAGGGGATGAAAGAGCCCTACAGGAAAGTAGAAGCGACTCCATCCTGACCTTGAGTCTTGCACCGGTCGCCGTGAGGCGGCAGGTGAAGCGTAGACAGAGGCATCGGTGGGCTGGGCTATTGAGCTCCGAAAACTAAGAACCGGGCGCCGACCCTTTGCTGTCTGCGGGAAGGCCATACTGGCGAGCAGCGCTAGATCGCGAGCTGACGTCAGGCCCGGCGTAGTCGAAGACCCCAGCACGTCGAGAAACAGCATGCACGAGAACCGGGAGACCTCCTTGGCGTCCCGCAGGGCGGGACCGGTCCGGGAAGGCGAATAGCCGCAAGCCGGACGCGTACGCCGGGGAGGAGTCGGACTGTGCCGTAGTACC
>JAPKYU010000390.1 GCA_026394175.1 Acidobacteriota bacterium
GCGCGGGCGGAGCCTGCGGCCGGCCATCGAGGGCAAGATGCTCGACCGCACTTTCGTTGTCTCCGAGCTTTCGGAATACGACGAGAAGCAGCGGCAGGGGCGCATGCTGCGCACCGCCCGGTACAAGTACATCGTCTTCAACGGCGGCCGGCGGCCGGAGCAGTTATTCGATCTGCAGTTCGATCCCGGCGAGGTCTGCAACCTGGCAGGGCGCCCCGGCGCAGCCGTGCTCGGCGAGCACCGCGACCTGCTGGCCCGCTGGATCGCCGACACCAACGACGACTTCAAAATCCCGGCAGTCTGATCGAATCACAAAGGCACGAAAGCACAAAGACACAAAGAAGAATTCTTCGTGCCTTTGTGTCTTCGAGTCTTTGTGTTGATTCCCCGTTCTTTCTCAGGCGGAATCGGCTTTATCGGTTTCCATGAAGTAGTAGCAGATCAGGTGGCAGACGAACATGTGGCCGTCCTCGACCCGGCCCATGTGCGAGGAGGGAACCACCAGCGCGTGGCTGGCCAGGCGCGCCAGTTGCCCGCCATCGAACCCGGTCAGGCCGATAGTCGTGCAGCCGATCGAGTTCGCGTATTCCACGGCCCGAAGCACGTTCGGGGAGTTGCCGCTGGCGCTGATGGCCACAACCACATCGCCGGGCCGGGCAAAATTGCGGAGGTGCTGCTCGAACACGACCTCATAACCGACGTCGTTGGCGTAGGCAGTCATGGTGGGCACCTGGTCTGTGAGGGCCATGATCCGGAAGCGTTTCCGGCGCCCATAAGACGCTCCCTTCACCATGTCCACGACCAGGTGCGACGCGGTTGCCGCGCTGCCTCCGTTGCCGAATGCGAAAATGCCGCGGCCCTCCTCCCGGGCGCGTTCCAGGATTTGGATGAACTCGCTGATTTTGGCCAGGTCAATGGTGTGCAGGACCGCCGACAACTCGCCCCGGTAGTTTTCAAGAAAGGCCTTCACCCCTTCCCCCTTTTCGAATGCGGATTGCGGAGCGCGGAATGCCGAGTCTGTTTGGCGCCGATTCCTTTATTCCGCACTCCGAACTCCGCACTCCGCACTCGCAGTATATCGCAGCGCGAGCTGAGCGGCGCCGCAGAGCACGTAGTTCGGTCCCAAGGCGGCGGGCAGGCAACGCCAGGCGCGGGGCAGGAAAGGCGGCATGTGCCGGGCGATGGCGCGGCGCAAGGGGGCGAACAGGGTGTTGCCGGCCATGCTGACGCCGCCTCCCAACACCACGCAGTCGAGGTCGAGCAAGGCGATCAATCCGGCCAGGCCGCGCCCGAAATCGTCGCAGTATCGCAGGACCAAAGCGCGGGCCGCCGGGTGGCCGCGCCGGGCGGCGTCAAACACGCTCTTCGCTTCGATGGCCCGCAGGCCGCCGGCCTGCCGCAGCACCGCGCTCCAGGCGCGGGGCCGGCGGCGCGCTTCCAGCCGGGCCGCCTTGCCCAGGGCATCGCCGGAGCAGACCGACTCGACGCAGCCGCGCGAGCCGCAGGCGCAGGGCGGCCCGCCGGGAACCAGCGGCGTATGGCCGAATTCGCCCGCAAAACTGCGCGGGCCGCGGTACATCTCGCCGTTCAGCACCAGCCCCCCGCCCACACCGGTGCTGACGGTGAGGCAGGCCATCGATCGCGAGCCCCGTCCCGCCCCGTAAGCGTATTCGCCCAGCGCCGCAGTGTTGGCGTCGTTGTCCATCACGCAGGGCAGGCCGAGCACGGCGGCCATGTGGTGGGCCAGGCGGAAACCCGACCATCCCCCCACGTGCATGGAACGCTGAATGACCTGCTTGGGAAAATCGACCGGGCCGCCGAATCCGATGCCGCAGGCCGCTGGCCGCTCCGGGGCCTTCTCGATCAAGAGCCGGCAGGTGGCTTCCAGTTGCCGCAGCATCCAGCGGCGCCCGCCCGCCCGGTCGGTGGGCCGGCGCTCTTTCTCGAGGACGGCGCCGTCTTCGCCCACCAGGGCCACGCTGTGGTTGGTTCCGCCGATATCGACAGCCAGGAGAATCATCGCCCCATTCTAAGGCCAGAAACCGAAAATCCAGGAGCGCACACGCCTGCGCACCCCGGCATTGCAGCCTGACAGCAATGCAACGGCCTCGCCGCTCCCGGATAATTCTTTTTCATGAGCATTCCGGCAAGAATGCGCTATTCTGTTAAGAAGATTCAAGACCGCCGACCGTATGGGAGATGGGCAAGACGGTTCGTGCCCAAGGACCCTTTCCCCCTCAGGCCAGCGGGTGCTGGAGGAGACCATGTCCGCCCCGCCAAGTGTTCTGGCGATTACTTCCCTAGAATCCGAGTTTGCCCGGCTTGCCGCCGATCTGGCCGGAGTCGGAATTGGCGCTTGTTATGCCGGAAGTTTGCAGGACGCCGTCGAGCGCAAGAATGAATACCCCATCACCGTTGTCGTTTGCGATGCGGACACCGTCGATTGGGAAGAAGCGCTGGCGGTGTTCCAACAACAGGAAGAGCCCAGCGCGATTGTCTTTCTAACCAGGCTGGCGGACGAGCGGCTGTGGCTTCGCATGCTCGACGCCGGCGCATTCGACTTGCTCGAAAAGCCTTACCGCGCACAAGACCTGTGCTGGGTGATTACGTCGGCGCTGAAGCGCCCCACGGGGCGCAACACACTGGCGGCGTGAACAGGTGCCAGGTGCCAGGGTGACCCAACCTGAAACCTGGCACCTGAAACCTGATTACCGGGCTCGCCGCTTATTCTTCACGCGACTGGCGCGCAGCTTGCTTGCCTTCCGCTTGGGTTTCGAAATAGCGAAGGTGCCACTTCCCAGGTTCTTGGCTTGCCAGAGCTTGGCGGGGTCCTGTGTCATCGTTTCTCCTTCAGTGTCATGCCTTGCGGCCCACAGCGGGGCGCGCGGTGAGCAGCGGAAACTACCATCCTATAATCTCCGCCGCCGGGCGTCCAGTCGCACCGCCGCCGGGCGGGCGGTTCAGCCGGACACCACCACCGACAGATTTTCCTTTGGGGTTTGGATGGCGTACTCGCCTTCGCGGGCCTGCTCGCAAACATGGGGCTAGAGTCCCTTCTCCCTCAGCAAGCAGAACAGCACAGGGGTCACCAGCAGCGACAGGACCATGGAAACGGCCACGCCGCCGATCACCGCGATGGCCAGGGGACGCAGCACCTGTGACCCCTGTCCGATGGCCAGTGCCAGCGGCAGCATGCCGGCAATGGTAGCCAGCGCCGTCATCAGGATGGGCCGCAGCCGGCGGCGGCCGGCCTCAAAAATCGCATCCTTCAGCGGCATGCCTAAGCCACTGAAGTGTTGCTCGGAATCCAGCATCAGGATGCCGTTCTTGATGACCAGGCCGACCACCATGATGGTGCCCATGAATGAGGAAATGTTGAAACTGGCGCCCGTGATCCGTAACGCCAGCAGTGCGCCGAACGAGCAAAGCACCGTGGCCACCAGGATGGCGATGGGATGCGAGAAGGAGCGGAACTCGAACATCAGGATGATGAAGATCAACAGGACCGAGGCCAGCAATACCTGCAACAAGCCGAGGAACGATTCGCGCTGCACCTGGTACATCCCGCCGTACTCGATATCGGTGCCAAACGGGATACGGACTTCGCGCGGCAGGCGGCTGCGGATTTCGTCCACCGCGCCACCCAAGTCGCGGCCGGAGAGCCGCGCGGTCACGGCCACCACGGGGCGCAGGTTGTCGCGGCGGATCTCCGTTTGCCCCTCTTCCACTTCGGCGTCGGCCACGCTGGCGAGCGGGAGAGTGACACCGGTGGGGGAAGTAATCAGCAAGGTCTTCAGTCTCTCGGTCGTGCGGCGGTATTCGAGCGGGTATCGCACGCGAATGCCAATCTGCTTTTCGCCCTTGATCACGTTGGACGCCACTTCGCCATCCACGATGGCGCTGGCGATCTGCGCGATATCATCCACGGTGAATCCCGCGCGCTGCGCCTTCTCCTTGTCCACGCGGAACTGAACAGCGGGACCGATGGTGATGTCCTGGTTCACGACGTCGACCACGCCCTTTACCTTGGGCAGCCATTCCGAGACCTTCCTGGCCACCTCCTTGCTGATCCGCGGGTCCTCGTTGAACACCTCGATTTGGATGGGCTGCGGGGCCCAACTGAGGTCTCCGATCAGGTCTTCGAGGATATGAGCGAACTCGACTTCGATGGCCGGCTCGGACCGCGTGATCTTCTCGCGCAGTTCGTCGGTTACCTCTTCAGTGCTTCTGCTTCTGCGCGCCTTCAACTTCACCAGAAAATCGCCGGTATTCGGTTCGGCGATGGCCAGCGCCAGCCGGGCACCCGTCCGGCGGGAGTAGCTTTCGATCTCGGGCGTTTCGCCGATAAACTTCTGAATGTGGTTGAGCACCCGGTCGGTCTCTTCCAGCGAGGTGCCGGCCGGCATGCGGTAATCGAGAACGAAGGCGCCCTCATCGAGTTCGGGCAAGAACCCGCTGCCAATATTGTAGTAAAGCAGCACCGAGCCCAAGGCAATGGCCACCGAGGCAACAATAACCAACCGTGGATGAGCGAGGCACCAGTGCAGCGCCGTTGCGTGCTTGAGCGCCAAGGCCCGGAAAATGCGTCCCTCGCCCGCCTGCTCGGCGGCGTGCACCCGATCCAGGGCGCTCGCCCCTTCCTCCGCGTTGGCGGTTACCACCAGGCGACGGGCTTTCAAAAGGACACCAGCCAGCACTGGGGTAAACGCCAGTGCCAGGAAGAGCGAGGCAGCCAACGCCGCCACCAGCGTCAACGCCAAGGCGCGGAAAAACACGGCGGTGAGGCCCCCCAGGAAGACCAGCGGCACAAACACCACGATCGGGGTCAGCGTCGAGCCAATCAGGGCGGGAGTCAATTCGGTCACCGCGCTTATCGCCGCTTCGCGCGGCTTCTGGCCCAGCGAGAGGTGGACCAGGATGTTCTCCACCATCACGATGGCGTCGTCGATCACCACGCCGATCGAGACCGCGATCCCACCCAGCGTCATCAGGTTGAAGCTCATGTGGAAGAGCTTCATGATGACGATGGCGATGAGGGTGGCGATGGGGATCACGACGGCGGCGACCAGCGTGGTGCGCCAGTCCTTGAGAAAGCCGAGCATTACCAGGATGCAGAGCGCCAAGCCGAGCAGGATGCTGTCGCGCACGCTGGCGATGGAGTCACGCACCAGAAGCGACTGGTCGTAGAAGGGCGCCATCTCGATGTCGGGCGGCAGCTCTTTCTTCAAGCTTCGCAGTTCCTGGTTGACCGCGTCGGCGATCTCGACCGCGTTGCCGTCGGGCTGCTGAAGCACATTCACGAGCACCGCCGGGCGGCCGTTGGCGGTCACGATGTTGTAGATCGGTTGTTCGCCGTCTTCCACGGCGGCCAGGTCCTTGATGCGAACGGGTGTCCCCTTCACCATGTCCAGCACCGTGTTCGCGATCTCCTCCTTTTCGGTCATCAGGCCGGTGACGGTGGTCAGATAGAGGTGGTAGTTCTCCTGCACCATGCCGGCCGGAGCGATCAGGTTGTTGCGGCGAATCGCCTCCACCACTTTCGTCAGCGGGTACCCATAGCCGTTCAGCTTATCGGGATCGACGATGACGTGGAATTCACGCGGCCGGCCGCCTACGATCCTGGTCTCGGCCACGCCCGGCAGACGGTACAGCCGCGGCGCGATGTTGTAATACGCAAGCTCCCAGAGCTCAGTCGTTGACCGCTTCGGTGACGTGATGCTGAAACCAATCATCGGGAACACCGAGAAGGTCAGCCGGTTCACATAGAACCGTGCGCCCGGCGGGAGACTGGGCATGATCTGGGACATCCGTCCCTGGAGTAAGTGCAAGGCGTGCAGAATATCCACGTCCCAGCGGAAGAAGACGCTGATTTCGCTCGATCCGCGGGCGGTGACCGAGCGAATCGTGGTGATGCCCGGAACGAGCCGGATGGCCTGCTCGATGGGCCGCGTGACGGTAACCAGTTGCTGATCGGGCGGCGCAATCCCGTTGTCGACCAGAATCACCACGCGGGGAAAATCGGTCTGCGGAAACAGTGAAACCGGAAGCTGGAAGCTGAACACCAGGCCGGCCAGGGCGAACGTCGCCACAACGAACACCAGCGCCCGGCCATGTGCCTGGACAAAGAGTGCGAGGCGGCTGCTCATTTGCGTTTCACCTCGCCATTGTCAGGCAATCCGTAAACCCCCTCGACCACAACCTGCTCGCCGGCTTTGATTCCCTGAGTGATCTCGAGCCAGCCATCGCGCGCGATGCCGGTCTCGACTTTGCGGGCGTGAGCGATACTGTGGGCGTCCACGACCATCGCCGTTCCCTTGCGGGAGCCTTCTTCGAACATGACCGCGCCGGCGGGAACGACCACGCGCTTGGCCGGTTTGCCGGTGAAGATCTCCAGCGTTCCAAAGGCCCCCGGACGCAATTGTTTGCCGGGTGAGGTGAACTCAGCCCAGACTTCCAGTGTGCGGCTGGCGCGATCGATGGCCCGGTTTACCATCTTCACCCTCCCCCAGACCGCCGCCGGTCCGGTGTCTTTTCCGATGAATTGCGCTTTCTGACCGGCCTGGAGGTCGTTGGCCGCCGAAGCCGGAATCTGCGCCCGGGCAATGCTGGTGCCGATGTCCATGACGACGAAGACCGGCGCTTCCGGCTTGGCCAGATCGCCGGGATAGAGGAATTGGTCCGTCACCACGCCGTCAAACGGGCTGGTGAGGACGGTGAAAGCCAGTTGCGCCTCGGCCTGCTCCAACCGCGCCCGCGCCTGTTCCACGCGGTTCCTGGCCAGCGCCAGGTCCCTTTCGCTCGATTGCTTTTGAAGCAGCTCGAGGCTCTTGCGGGCCACATCGAAGTTGCTCTTTGCCGATGCCAGTTCGGCCTGGCTGACCAGCACTTCGCGCTGCGGGATAGCGCCTTCCTTCAGCAACGCTTCCCGGCGGTCGTATATCTTCTGCGCCGTGTTCAGCGCGGCCTGGGTGGCAGCCACCTGCGCTTGGCTGCGCTGCAGATCGCCCGGCAGCGTGCTGCCCGACAATTTCTCGAACTCCGTCTGGGCTTGCTCCGCGGCCAATTTGGCCTCGTTGCGCGCATTCTCCAGATCGCGGTTCACCAGCACGGCCAGCACCTGTCCCTTGCGCACCGCATCGCCCTTGGTGACGCGCAGTTCCTGAATCGGCGCCGCGATCCTGGCGCTGATCGAGGCCTGCTGGCGGGGGTGAAGCAGCGCCGGACCCGAAACAGACGGCTGCCAGTCGCGTTCCTCGGCGGCCGCCGTAGTCACCTCGACCACCGGCTTGGCCTCCGTGGACTCCTGGCGCCCGCAGCCCATCGCCCCCCATAAAAGCATCAAAACACCAATGAAGACCAGATAGGTTCTCATCGCCCTGTAGCTACCTCCATTTCCGCCCTGGCAGCGAAGTAATCGCGAATGGCGGTGAAGTAATTCACCTGCGCCCGGGCCAGCGCGCTCTGGCTGTCCACCACTTCCAGCGCGCTGCCCTCCCCGGCCTCGTACCGCAACTTGGCCAGGCGGAGCGATTCGGCCGCATTCTTGACTTCCTGTTCCGCCGTGGAGACCTGGTCGAATTGGGTCCGCAGGGCCGCGCGGGCATCAGCCAGTTCGCGGGCGAAGCCGCGCTCGGCGATGGCCCGCTGGGTATCCACCTGGTCGGCCTGCAGGTTGGCCTGCTTCTGGGCGGCCAACGCCTTGCCCCAGTCGAACACGGGGACAGTGAGGTTCATGAAGGCGGCGTAGCCGCGGTCGTGCCCGGTCCAGCGCAGCGAATCAATGCCGTATTGCAGCACCACCGAGGGCTGCGGCAGCAGGTTGGCGCGCGCTTTCCGGGCCTCGGCTTTGAAGCCCAGGCGCGCGGCGTCGAACAAGCCGAGTTCCGGCCGGCCGGCCGCGGAAGCCGCCCCGGCTTGATCCTCGGGGACCGGCAGGGGCTTCGCGAACAGGTCGTCCAGAGTGAGACGCCACTCCATGTCGGTGGTCCAGAATGAAAGCAGCTCGTGCTCGGCGCGGCGCAGTTCGAGCGCCGCCGTTTGCACGGCCTGTTCGGCGGCGGCCACCTGCACGCGCGCCCGGGCCACGTCCAGCCGCCCCACCTCGCCGCCCTTTTCAAGCGCCGCGGCGCGCTTCCCGAAGGCCTCCGCTTCCAGCAGCACGTCCTGCAAGGCTTTCAGTTGATGCTGGTCGCGCAGGACTTCGTAGTAGGTGCGCTTCACCGCCAGCTTCAGGTCGCGTTCGGCCAGCCGCACCCGCACCGTCCCCGCCTGCCGTTCGGCCTTGGCGCGGTCCAGTTCCGCCCGCAGCCGTCCCGAGACGTCGAATTCCTGCGCGACGGTAAACTGCGATACGTATTCGCGGATGCCGTTCGCCGCCACGAAGCTGAACTGGTCCTGCGTCCCCTGCAGCGGGCTGTTGTAGTTGTAGGCGTTCAGCAGGCGCGCCTGCGGCAGAAAGTCCGCCGCCGCCTGGCGCACGCCCTGCCCGGTGGCCGCCAATTGCTGGCGCGCGACGTCCACCTGCGACTTGGCGCCCGTGGCCAGCCGCAGGCAATCGTCCAGGCTGAGCACGGTTTGCGAGAAGCAGGGACGCCACGCCAGCAGCAAAACGAAGAACGAAAACAAGAGCCTCGACAAGCTGCCCCCTCCTGACAAAAAAGGAAATGGGATTCTATAGTGTTTGGCGCCGCGCCGCAACAGAAGCGCGGGCGGCTCAGCCGGACATGGGCCACCGTTAGTATTGGCTCTCAACCCCAATAACCGGAGTAAGTCGGGCGGGTGGCCCACCCACGCGCTGATCGGGATAATGCCGATTGGGTTCACCACTCTCTGCCGGTCCTTCAGTCCCGCAGGGCGGGGCGGCTTCGGCCTGCCAAAGGATTGGGCACCCAACGAGAAAAAGGTGGGCCACCCGCCCGCTTGTTGTCCGGTAACATGGCGCAGAACGCCAGTCTGACAGATCGTGCTGTCCTGAATTGCCAGAAAGCCGGATAATGGGTGGTGTGCGCCAATACGCTGTCGTCGGTCCTCGGCGCCTGGACCAAGCCCGCCGGTACGCTACCTCAGGGACCAGAGACCGTACTGCCGCTGGATAATTGCAGTGGGAGGTGAGTCATGACGATTGCCGCGGGGATTGAGTTGCCGGAAGGCGAGGTCGCCGAGATCTGCCGCCGGTACCAAGTGAAGGAACTGGCGGTTTTCGGCTCGGCCGCCCGTGGTGAGATGCGTTCGGACAGCGACATCGATCTGCTCGTTGACTTCCTTCCGGAAGCGCGTCCGGGGCTACTTGGCCTGTCGGCAATGATGCGCGAGTTTTCGGCGTTGCTCGACCGCCACGTCGACCTCGCGGTGAAGCCCGCCCTAAAACCTCTAATCCGCCCGGAAGTCCTATCGGAGGCCCAAGTGATCTATGCGGCGTGACCGCCAGAGGCTTGCCGACCAGGCGACCGCGCTTCGCCAGCAGATCGCCACGATCATGGCAGCGGAGTTTCCTGACCGGTCGGCGGGTGGCCCACCCTCGCGCTGATCGGGATAATGCCGATTGGGTGCCCCGCCCCCACCCAACGCCATGTGCCGTTTTGGCCGAGTCGTCAGTGCCCAGAAGCTGGGTCATGCTATCCTCAAACCATGCCAGAAACCCCGGCCTACGAAGCATATGTGCGCCAGAGCCCCGAGCGCATTCTTGAAGAAGCCAGTGAGTTTTTTATGCAACGTGGCAACATGAATCAGGCCCTTCGCGATCTGGCGCGTCGGCTCGACGAAGCCGGCATCCCCTATGCCGTGCTGGGGGCAATCGCCCTGGGCCAGCACGGGATGCCCCGGATGACCCTGGACATCGATATTCTGCTGACACCGCGAGGCCTTGCACAATTCAAGGCTCAATACCTGGGCCGCGGCTACGTGCCGGCTTTCCCAGGCGCGGAGAGGACTTTTCGAGCCAGCGATACCGGAGTGCGCATCGAAGTCATAACGAGCGGCGAGTACCCCGGGGACGGATTGCCCAAGCCGGTTAGCTTTCCGGACCCGCAGGAGGCCTGGGTGGAGATCGGCGGCATCCGGGTGATTACCTTGGAGCGATTAATCGAGCTTAAGCTGGCGTCGGGGATGACCGCCGCCCATCGCCTGCGCGATTTGGCGGATGTGCAGGATCTGATTCGGGCTTTGAGCTTGGCGGAGCAGTTCGCGGAGCGCTTGGACAGCAGCGTGCGGCCTCTGTACCAGAAGCTGTGGTCTCAGAGCCAGGCCCCGGACAGGCTTCAGGAAGGCTAGCACCGTCACACCAGTTTTCTCAAGGAAGGGACCCATCCGTGTTCATCCGCGCGGTGGCTCCGTATTGCGGGCGCTCGGCGGAACGGACCAAGGTCCGGCGGTCGGCGGTGGCCGGCGCGTTTTACCCCGGCGATGCCAAGCAACTGACCCAGGTGCTGGACGATGTGCTCTCCCGCGCCAAGGTACCGGAGATCAAGCAGCCCATTCTTGGCCTCGTTTCCCCGCACGCCGGCTACGTGTATTCCGGAGGCGTGGCGGCCCACAGCTACGCCCTGCTGAAAGGGCTGAAGTTTGCGCGGGTGGTGATCATCGCTCCTTCCCACTTCGAGCGCTTCGCCTTTTCCGCAGTTTACGACGGAGACGCCTACGCCACGCCGCTCGGCCAGGTGCCCGTGGACAAGGAGTTTGCCGGCCAGCTCGGCAAGTTGCATCCGCAAATAAAGCTGTCGGACCGGGGGCACGCGCCGGCGGGCGAGCAGGGCGAGCACGCACTGGAAGTGCAATTGCCGTTCCTGCAGCGCCTGCTGGGGCCGTTCAAGCTGGTGCCGATTGTCATGGGCGAGCAGAATTACGAGCTCAGCCGCGCCCTGGGCGTCTCACTCGCCAAACTGATCGGCGGCGCCGGCGACACGCTGATTGTCGCCAGCTCCGACCTGTCTCACTATCACCCCTATGAGGAGGCAGTCCGGCTGGACCGCAAGACGCTGCAGGCCGTCCAGGAATGGGATTACCTGGGGATGTCGCGCAACTTCGAGGCCCGCGTCTGGGAGGCTTGCGGGGGCGGGCCTATCGTGGCGGCCATGATCGCCGTTGAGCGCCTGGGCGCCGACCAGGCGCGCCTGATCCGCTACGCCAATTCGGGCGACGTCACCGGCGACCGCGACCGCGTGGTCGGCTACGGCTCGGTGGCCTTCATCAAGTCCGGCCAGGCGGCCTCGGCCGCCCCTTTCACCCTGACGCCGCAGGAGAAGCAGGAACTGCTGCGCATCGCCCGCGGCTCGGTGGAAACAGCGGTGCGCCAGGGGAAGCCTTATCAACATTCGCCCACGGGCTCCGATGCGCTGGCCCAGGAGCGCGGCGCTTTCGTGACGCTCAAGAAGAACGGGGAACTGCGCGGCTGTATCGGCTACTCCTCGCCCTTGAAGCCGCTGGGGCTGACCGTGCGCGACGTGGCCGCGTTCGCGGCGGTGAAGGACACGCGGTTCCCGCCCGTGGCGCCCTCGGAGCTGGGTGAACTCCAGTACGAGATTTCGGTCCTCTCGCCCTTGCGGCGCGTGGCCGATGTGCAGCAGATCCGCGTGGGGCGCGACGGGCTGGTGGTGAAGAACGGCGATTATGAAGGGCTGCTGCTGCCCCAGGTGCCCGTCGAACAGCATTGGGACCGCATGACCTTCCTGGAACAGGCCTGCCGCAAGGCGGGTTTGCCGCCGCGCGCCTGGCAGGACGAGCAGACCGACGTCTTTTCGTTCTCCGCGCTGGTGTTCGACGAACGCGAGGCGGCCCGGCCGGCTACGGAGCGGCCCGCGCCCGCCGCTCCCGCCGCGCGCAAAGCCCCGCCAGCAACGCCGGCCCAAGGTTCAAAACGCCCATGAGCAGCCCGGTTCGGAGCAACCCGAACACCGGGACCAGCCACGCGCTCAGCAGGATGCCGCCCAGGCATGCGCCCGCCAAGTCTACTGCATACAGCGCGCCGATATTGGGGCTGGAGGCGGGAGGCCGGAGGCTGGAGGTTGGAAGTGTCTCTTCCCGGCTGAAATAGATCCGGCTGGCCACGGGGAACTGATACCCGCCGAGCATTCCGCTGAACAGCCCCAGAGCCGGAAACACCACGTAGCTGGCCAGCGCCAGGCTCAGCGGTTCGGCCGCCCGAGCCAGCAGCAGGAACACCAGGTAAAGCAACAAGGGCGCCAGCGCGGCCGCCAGTTGCAGTCCGGCCAGGCGGCACAGGCCTTGCCGCCTGTGCTCCGATTCCGGGCAGTCGGCCGGCGCACAGGCAAAAACCCGGCCCGGCCGGGTCGGGCTGCCTGTGCCACCCCTCTGGGAGCGCATGGCCAGCCAGCTTCCCAGAGCCATTCCGGCCATGAAGAAGCCGATCACCACCGCCAGTTGCTGGTAGACGTAGCCGTAGACAGCCTGGAAGGCCAGCAGCAGCAGCAACTCCAGTCCAAGCAGCGTGAAGCCCATGGCGGCAACGCAGAACGCGGCGGCCCTTCGAGCGCCCGCCTGCGCCGGCCCGCCGCGGCGCATGAAGGAACGGGCCAGCAGCGCGGCAGCCGCCGAAACCGCCAGCGCCAGGCCCGCCGCCAGCCAACCGAACCGCACGCGGGTGATGGCCTGGAAGATCCGCCGGTAGGAAGCGTCGAATTGCGCGCTCCATAACACCACATCGAAGTAATACGCGATGGGCGCAAAATCCCGGTTGATCGGCGTTCCGGCGCGCGGGGCGATTTGCGATTCCAGATCGAGCACGCGGTCCGGCATCATCCGGAAGGGAATGTAGTACTCGCGCACGTAGAGGGTCTGGAGGCGCCTGGCGCGCAGGCGGCCCAGCAACTCGCCGGAATCGCGGGCCAGCAGGCCGGGCCGGGTGGCGGCGAAAAAGTGAACGTTGTCGCCCGGAAGAACCGCCACTTCGGAAAACACGGAGCGCACCGTGGCATTCACGCAGCGCAGGAATTCGGCCTGTTCCGGCCCCACGTAATTCTCCGAGGCTTTCAGGTGAAATGACAACACTCCCGCCGGTGACAGTTTCCGCGCCGCCTCTCGAAAAAACTCGACCGTGTAAAACCGGTTCAACTGCGCGGTCTGCGGATCGGGCACATTCACGACGATGACGTCGAAACGGGAATCGGTGGTCTTGAGAAACAGGCGGCCGTCGGCGCTGTGCAGGCGCACCCGTGGCCCGCTGTCCGGCGTGAGAGAGGGCCGTAGCAAGTCCCGGGCCAGATCGAGAATCGCCGGATCCAGCTCGACATAATCGACGCCGGTGATACCCGGGTGACGGATGGCCTCAACGAGACTGCCGTTGGCGCCTCCGCCGATCAACAAGAGGCTGGCCGGCGCGGGATGCTCCAGCAGGGCATAGTGAACGGCCTCCTCGGCTTCCGCCGGATCGGGCAGGTTGACCACCGCCAGGCCGTTTTCGTACAGCGTCCGGGTGCCCTCGCGCTCGGCGAGGTCCAGCCGGCCATAGGGCGTGTCGCGGGTGCGAAGCAGGCGGTACCCCGGCCAGGTGCGCTCGAACGCCCACCGATCGAGGCGCGCTTGGAGGAGGACGGAGAGGGAAAGCCGCGGGCCCCCAGGCCCGACCTGGGCGATGGGCGCGACAAGAACAACGGCGCCGGCCGCGATCGCACCCAGGATGAGTGCCCGCGGCAGGCGCCTTTCGATGGCCAGGCCGGCGGCGGCCGCCAGATTCAGCAGCCCCACCAGCAGCGCGATTTCCAGCCCGCAGTGAGACCGAATCAGCAGGAAGCTCACCAGCAGCCCGCCGATTCCGGCGCCCAGGGCCTCCAGCACGTAGACCGCGCTGGTGGCCGTCTCGAACGAGGCGCTCGTTTCATCCGAGTAAAGCCGGCTGCCGGCTGCGAACAGCCATCCGCAAAGCAGGCAGACCAGGCTGAGGGAAACAGCCGAAGCCACAAGAATTGCGCCGGGGCCGGGCAGTTCGCCCGGAACAGCATGCAGGTAACTCCGGCCGCCCCGAACGGCCGCCACCGTGAAGGGCAGCACCAGCGCCACCGCCGCCTGCAGGCCGGCCACCAGGCTGCGCGGGGAGGCCAGCCGCCGGGTCAGCCGGTCGGCCACTGCGCTACCCATCGCCGTCCACAGCAGCCAGCAGGCCAGCATCACGCCGAGCGTGATTTCGTTGCCCTGAAAGGCCACCATCAGTTCGCGCATCAGCAGCACCTGCGCGATGACTGCGGTAAAACCGATCAGCGCCAGCACCGCGTTGAGCGGCCATCGGGGGCTTAGGAGCAGCGGCCTGTCCCGATTTGGAACTGAGCTTTCCATTTCTTGCTTGCGTGCGGGACTGAATTGCAATTAAATCATATTGGACGCAAGGGCGCACGTCCGGGCACCATCCCGCACTGCCGCTAGAGGGCAAGTCCGAAGGGGGGAGGGTTGTACCCCTCCGCCGGGCGAGAACGCAGTTGGCGATGCACCCTTGACTCCAGGCCCCGGGCTAACGGTGCGCGACTGTTCCGATTCGGAGTATTCCCCCCAAACTTGAATCATCCCCCAGACAGGCCGCATCTGAGAATCGGAATCACAAGGAGAGGATAGTTGCGCATGATCATAGGCCCGGAGAACCGGCAGTGCCCAGGATGCGGGAGCAAGCGCGTGCGCTTGTCGCACCGCAGGCGACTGGACCTGTTGCTCAGCCTCTTTTTGGTGCGGCCTTTCCGCTGCCGGGATTGCTACCTTCGGTTCCGCGGCTTATATATTCGGCTGGTTCTCTAAGAGAGATGAAAAGGCATCCGCTGCGCGGGCAGGCCTAGCGGCCGGCCTCGCGAATCCGCGGCCGTTCGTGTTCTAATCGAAGCATGGGGGAGAAGATCACCAAAGCCGAATGGGAACGGAAGGCGCAGCTCACCCCGGAGCAGTGCCGGATCACGCAGGAGCGCGGCACGGAGCCGCCGTTTACGGGAGAGTATTGGAACGAGCACGCGGAAGGCGTTTACGAATGCGTTTGCTGCGGGCAGCCGCTGTTCAGCTCCGCGGCGAAGTTTGACTCCGGCACCGGCTGGCCGAGCTTTTTCCAGCCGCTCGATCGGGAGCGCGTGACCGCCGGGCCTGACACCAGCCACGGCATGGTGCGCACCGAAGTAACCTGTTCGCGCTGCGCCGCGCACCTGGGGCACCTGTTTCCCGACGGCCCGGCGCCCACCCACGCCCGCTACTGCGTCAACTCCGCCTCCCTGAAGCTGAAGAAGAGAGAATAGAACGCCCGGTCCCCACTGCAGTATCTCAGAAATGGCGCTACAGAGGCAGAAAGCGGAAGGCGGAAGGCGGAAGGCGGCAGACGCCAGGTTTTGCTGCCTTCCGCTTTCCGCCTTCTGCCTTCGCCATTGTCAACCTATTTCTGAGACATAACACTACATGGCGCGCCGGTCGGGGAGGTCGAAGGGGTCGCCGGGCGCGAGAATGAGAAACTTCCTGCCCTCGTGCTCCCAGCCATCGTAGATGCGCACCTTCCCTTCGCCGATCACTTCCAGGCGGCGGCCGCTGACCACAATCGCGGTCGCTTCATCCAGTCCGATGCCCAGCAGGCCGGGGTGGGCCTCGATGACGGAGATAAGGTCGCTTTCCCGCCCGCGGGCATTGACGTGCTGATCGATGGCCGAGTTCTTGAGCAGGCCGAAGCCTTCTTCGTGCCCTTTGGCCATCATGATGGAGTTCCCTTCCGGAGCGCCGCGCACCAGATAGGAACCCTGGATGGTGGCGCCCGCCGAGCTTCCCCCAACCACCCCGCCGCGGCCCAGCAGCGCCTCGATTTCACGTTGCGTGCGAGTGTGCAGGTAGGCATCGACCAGGCGCCATTGCCGGCCGCCGCTGAACCAGACTGCCGAGGCGGCGCGCAGCGGGGTGACAAAACCGTCCGAGTCCGCCACCTTCCGGTCACGGGTGTGCAGGACGGTGATATGGGTGACGCAGAATTGTTTACTGAACTGCTGGCGCGCGCGCTCCGGATCAACCGGGTCTTCGGCAGCCGTGGGGATCACCACGAAGCGGGCATCCGTGCCGCCGGCCAGGGCCAGGAAACGCCTCACGATGTCGGGGCCGATCCTGCCGCCGCCGACGGCCACCAGCGAGCCTTTCGCCGGGCCTTCGGAAAGCTGCGCGGGCAGGCCGCAGGGAAGGCACACCAGCAGCAACAGCCAGATCAAGCGGCTCCAACGTCGCGGCCTCATCCCCGTTCTCACCACACCTCCATCCTGGCGTAGTGTTTCAGAAATGGCGCTACAGAAGCGGAAGGCGGAAGGCGGCAGACGCCCGTTTTTGCTGCCTTCCGCTTTCCGCTTTCCGCCTTCCGCCTTCGCCCTTGTCAACCTATTTCTGAGACATAACACTGGCGGCCCGGTGGCTGAGTTGCAGGCCGGCGGTGGTGGTGTAGTACTTGGCCAGCATGTTGGCGCTTTCCCAGGCCGGCAGCGATTTCGGTTCCTGCATGTAGTGCAGGAAGCGCTCGGTCACCTGCGCGAAATGGGCTTCGTGGCCCACACGATACTTGTCCGGGATGGTGACCCGGATCCCCTGCCCGGCGTCCTCGGTGGCCACGCCCGCCCAGTCCCGCTGCCAGGCCTGCACCTTGTTGTTCAGCGCGGCCGAGACTGCGGCCTTGTCGGCGGGAGTGTTGGGCACGACGTACAGTTCCGGACGGTTCGTTTTCTCGCCTTTCTGGCGGACTTCAATGCGGGCCTTGCTGCCGCGATACACGGCCAGGTGCGTATCGCCGCCGCCGGCCGGCGCTTCGTAGTTCCACAGCACGTCCAGCTTGACGTGCGTTCCGCGAACCGTGTAGGCGACCTGCGTGTTACAGAAATACTGCAACCGGTCGTCCTTCACGTCGTCCCGCAGGAATGCGGGGAAGTCCTTCTCGCCGGTGACCCGTTGGAACTCGGCGCGGGTCATGACCGTGGGCCAGCGCCTGGCCGCCAGGATCCGGACGTCCTTGCGGTAGTCCAGCAGCGTCCGCGGATACAGCGTCCAGGTCACCAGGTCCACCAGGTGGGTGCCGACGTCGGTCAGGCCCTCGCCCTGCTGCAGCACGTCGAAAAACCAGGCGGGACGCAGGTTCGGCGCGCCGGCCACCATCTTCATCAGGTGGTGGATGCTCTCCATGTACACCCCCGGTTCCTGCTCGCTTCCCGGCAGTTGGTTCCCGTACACGGCCGCATCGTTCACCAGGTCTTTTTGCAGCATGGAGGTGATCTCATGGCGCTCGGTCATGATGTCGTAGGCCACCAGCCCCTTGGTGGTGGCCGTAGCCAGCGCCGATTCCAGCTTCGGCAGGTCTTCGGCGCGAATCACCCACGGTTTGTCGGAGAGCACATTGAGGCCGGCCTCGACCGAGGCTTTGATGCGCTCGATCTTGCCGCGGTTTCGCCCGGAGAGAACCACGACGTTGCCCGGGCGCTCCTTCAGCATGCGTTCCAGGAAATCCGGCCCCGTATGTACGTCCAATTGCCAGGATGTGGGGCTGTCCGGGCGGGTATTGAAGCGAATGATGCGGTTCAAGTGCTCGAGCAGGTCGGGACCGAGCGGCGCGTATACCGTCACGGTCTTCGAGACACCGGGATACATCTCCTTTTGGACCAGGGAGGCGTGGAAGTGGCCCGGATCCAGCGTCATCAGCCGGACCGTGGCCCGGCCGTCGCCGGGCGACTTCTGGGCCAACGCCAGGATGAGGGGAAACAGCGCCAGCACGGCGGCGATCAGAATGGTTCGAAGCATAACTAGATTTCTATGCCAGGCCGGGCGGAAGGTCAAGAGTGCCGGGGCGGGCCTGCGGCCTTCAGCGCCGCCAGATGAGCAGGCCGGTGCCGAGCTGGATGCTTGTCTCCACGGCGCGCAGGGCGGCTTCTTTGCCGACGCTGCCAGGGACGAACAGGATATCGTTGGGGCCGAGCGTGGTATCCGGATCCTGCCCGCGCATGACCCGGCTCAGGTCGATCTTTCGCTCGATCCGGGTGCCGTCCTCGTTCAAGTGGATGATCACGGCGTTTTTCCGGCTGGCGGCTTTGCTGGTTCCTCCCGCCAGGGCCAGCGCCTGAACGGCGGAGAGATTGTCGAAGTCGGTCAAGGGGAACGCACCCGGCCGGACGACGTTACCGGCAACGTAGATGTTGCCGGCCAAGGTCACTTTCACGGAATCGCCCGGGTAAACCCAGACATTCCACTTTGAATCGCCGCTCTGCAGCAACCCCTTGATGGGCACCTCGATCACCTGCTGCTGATCCGGCGTGCCGACCGCTCCGCTGGGAACCGGCGCTGCCGATCCGGCGCCTTCGGCGCGCGCGGCTTTTCTTACCACCTGGATGGTCCGCCCCGGCGTGCGGATAGTCTCGGAGAAACCGCCCGCCATGGCCAGCACTTCCAGCAGCGTCTTCTGGGTCTGGATGTAGTAAATGTTTGGGGTGCGGACCGCGCCGAGCACCGAGATGGGATCGGACCTGTACTCTCTGACGAAAACCGTGACCTGCGGGTCCTTCATGTACTTCTGCCGCAACAGCTCCGTCAGCACTCGTTCGGTCTCCAGCGCGCTCAGCCCCCTGACCCGCACCACTCCAAGCAGCGGCAGCGAAATCTCGCCGCTGGCAGAGACCCGCACCGACCGGCTCAATTCCGTGACTTCGAAGACGCTAATCTCCAACAGATCCTCGGGGCCAATCCTGTAATCCGGGTAGGACCGGGACGCGTTGTCGCGCTCCGCGAGGCCCGCTCCCTTGAGGCGCTCGTTGAATTCGCGGATGGCCGGACGTACTTGCGGCGGCGCAAGCTGCTGTGGCGGCGGCGGCTGTTGCGCCCAGGCAAACGGCAGGCCGGCACCCAGGACCAGGACAAAAAGTGTGCGTATGGACGGCATGGCCACTCCGGACAGAGGGGAAAGTAGAATTCTATGCCGCCTGCTGCCTCTGGCGCAAGCTGAAAGCGGCCCAGCGGCCCGGCCCTGGCCTTAGTACGTTCGTACCTGGCTCCTCGGCAGGGGCTCGCGGATTGCGGATTTCAAACGCCTGTGCTCGAGATCAGCAATCCGCAATCCGAGATTCTCCCTCCTGTAAAACTACCTGCGCGACAGAACACTGGTTCCGCCGCATTCAGCGCGTGCCACTGAACACTCATCTTTTGGTGATGGGCTTGAACCCTTCCCGCTCCAACCGGGCCTTCATTTCCTCGGCTTCCACGGTCGAGGAGAATGGCCCGATCTGCACGCGAAACAGCCGGTCGGCGGGCGAAGTGGCCAGCGTGGCCGGGAATCCTTTCTTTTGCAGCAGCCCCAAGAGGTTCTCGGCATCTTCTTTCTTGCTCAGCGCGGCCACCTGCAGGCTGATGGATTCCCCACGCGCCATGCCGGGAGCCGCGGCCGAAGCCGGCGGGACCGGCCTGGCCTGAGTTTCCGCGGCCGGCTCGGGTTTGGAGGCCGCCCTGCCAGGCGCGGCCGGCGCCTTCTCTTCAGCGGCCGGGGTGGTCTCCGGCGCTTTCTGCGCCGAGTCGGAAGCCGCGGCGGACGCCGGTGGCTCGGCCAGGCCGGAGGCCGGCGCGATCGCGCTCTTCTTGCCGCCCGCCGAACCCGCAGTCTCCACCGGTGGGATGTACCCCATGGTGTTCTTGCCCACGATGTATCCCAGCCCGAAAAACACCCCGCAAAGCACCACCACCACGAAAAAGATGGTCAAGACCTGGCGGTTTTCCAGGACCAGTTCGTATTGGCCGTCCGCAGCTTTTTGCACCATGGCTGGTATTCTACTCCGAATACGCCGGGAAGACCCCCCGGCTCCGTTTACCATTTTGGCCTT
>JAPKYU010000549.1 GCA_026394175.1 Acidobacteriota bacterium
GTTCGGCAAGCGGACGCTGATCACCGTCGGTTTCACTACCGTCGTGTGGCTGGCAGCCACCTTCCTGACCGCGCCGGAGCCGGACGAGGTCCTGGTGAAGTTCTACCGGCGGGTGCGCCCCAACTACACCTTCTGGAAGCCGATCGCCAGGCTGGCGCCGGAGATCCCGCCGGTGCACGACGGCTGGTATAACTTCGGCGACTTCATCGCCGGCTGCCTGTTTGTCTACTGCGCCATGTTCGGTATCGGCAAGACGCTGCTGGGCTTCTATGGCCAGGGGGTGGTGTACCTGGCGGTGGCGGTGGCGGCCGGCGGCTATATCTGGTGGGACTTGTCGCGGCGCGGGTGGGAGACGCTGGCTGGCGAATCGGCGCAATTCTAGCGGCGACCCCCCTTGGCGGGACCGCCGCTACACTTGCTTCACGGCCCTGCGGGCGGCATCGTACTGCAGGCGGCGGCCGGCGCGCAGCGCGTCCATCGCCAGGCACAACACGACGTTGGTCGATTGGCCCATTTCCACCGTGGCGTTCGGGTCTTTGCGCGAGCGCATGCAATCCAGGAAATTGCGGATGTGCGCGCCGGTCGCCGCCGCGAAGCTCCCGGGCTTCGCCAGCTTTACCGACGATTTCATTTCAATCTCGTTGCTCTGCGGATACAGGGCGTAGCCTTCGCGGCCGACATCGAAGCGGGCCTTCGAGCCGTGGAACTGCTTCATCTGGTCGTTGAAGCCGTTGTAGCGCATGGCCTTGTACCCCACGGTGAACACCGCCAGGTAGTTTTCGGGATACTCGATGAGCATGGAGGTGGTTTCCGGCACTTCGGCGCCTTCCAGGTTGACGCGGCCGCCGGCACAGGTGACCGCCGCCGGCCAGGTGGAGTTCATGAACCAGTGAATGGCGTCAATCACGTGGGCCGCCTGCCCCACCATCAACCCGCCGGAATAGTCCCAGAAGTAGTACCAGTTGAAAAAGCGCACGGGGTCCAGCGGCCGCTTGGGCGCGGGGCCCAGCCACTGGTCCCAATCGAGCTTGCCTTGCAGGCTTGCTTTGCGCAGCCCCGGCTGGTGGTTCAGCCACCAGCCGTTGACCAGCCGGATGTCGCCGGTGGCGCCCGATTCGAAGATGCGCCGGGCCTCCTGGAAGACGTCGTAGGTGCGCCGCTGCGTGCCCACCTGCACCACGCGCCGCGTCCGCCGCGTGGCCTCGATCATGCGGAAGCCGTCGGCGATAGTGTGCGCCATGGGCTTCTCGACGTAAGCATCCTTGCCGGCCTCGGCGGCATCGACCGTCATCTGCGCGTGCCAGTGGTCGGGCGTGGCGATGATGACGGCGTCGATCGACTTGTCCTCCAGCAGGCGCTTGTAGCTGTCGTAGCGTTTGGCGCCGGGCGCGGCCGCTTTCAGCCCCGCCTCCAGGTTGGGCTCGTACACGTCACAGACGGCGGCCACCTCGGCGCCCGCCTGCTTGAACTCATCGGCCAGCAAACGCCCCCGCCCCCCGCTGCCGATCAAGCCCAAGCGGATGCGGTCGTTCGCTCCCAGTACCATGCTGCCCGACATGGCGGTTGTGGCAAGAAACGTTCTGCGGTCCATAGCGCGTTCATACCACAAAGCCGCGAAGGACACAAAGCCCCGAAGAATTTCGGATTACGGATTTCGGATTGCGGATTTCAAGCTTTATCCACGCACCTTGAGCTTGCGTCGGGCGGTATTGATCGACGAGACCGTTATAGCTACCAACTGACCTGCTTCATCCATGAGATCCGTCAACCTCGCCTTTGGCATGAGACCCGACTCGATGAGCAACTCCATCCAATAGGTGCTTTCATCCGCTTCTTCCTCGACAGTGCCGAGTCTCGCGATGAAATCGGCGGCAGATTTCGCCCGGCAGGACGCTCGGTAATTCGCTCCCACTGAAGTTCCGCAGCGCAGCAGTTGTCTGCCAAGGACATCCCCGACACGATCCTTGGGCAGCGATTGCACGAGCCGGATCACGCGCAGCGCAAACTGCCCGGTCCTCCGCTTCATTTCTGTCGCATCCATTGGGAGAGCTCCTTGTTTGAAATCCGCAATCCGCAATCCGAAATCAGAGCTCGCGGCGGGCGCGCCAGGCCCGGTCCACTTCGGCGATCTGCGCGTATTCGGCGTCCCAAAACGATTGCGATTGCATGCGCTTCAGGTACTCGGCCCAATATCCGAATCTTCTCCAGACTTCTTCCTTCTGGGCAAACAGGCGCTGCTTCTGGGCCGGGGGCCGCACGTCGAGAATCTCGGAAGTGTTGGCGGCGAGGAAGATCGTCTGATGCCATTCGCGCAGCAGGGACTCGGGGACCGGCCCCTCCTTGCGCTCCATTTCTTCGATCACCGATGGATAGCGGTCGAATGAATCCGTGGCGATGGTCACGATGTTCTGGTCGCGGCCGAGGCCAAGCTTCTTCGCCATCTTGATCGAGCCGATAATGTTACACACGCCGGAGATGCCGAACTGGCCGTGCAGCGCCGGTTCCGTGCCGGCTGCCGGACGGAACTGCTCGCCGAAGGCACCTTCCGCTTCCTGCATCAGCTTCAAGCCGCGGATGCAGTCCCAGTCATGGATCAGGGCCACGTAGTCGGTGGTGAGGACGTTGTGGACCAGCGTGACCATCTTGTCGCCGATGCCTTCGATGCGGTGGGTGCCGCGGCCGTTGTTGAACAGCGTCGAGCACTCGCGGGGCTCCAGCGCGCAGACGGCCGCATCCGGAAACACGGACTTGATTTCGTCGCCCGCGGCCAGCGTGCCGGCCGAGCCCGGCGCGGCCACGAACGCCGCCACCCGGCCGTCGCCGCAGTCTGCCGCCGCTTCCAGCGCGCTGCGCCCGGTGACATAGCGGTGGAAGCGGTAGTTCGGGAGCAACTCAAATTGGGCCAGCACCTTGTTGCGCGGGTCCCTCTTGTATGCCTCGGTGCGTTCCAGCACCAGGATCACGTCGCTTTCGGAGCCCGCCGTCAGGTCCAGCCGTCCGCCGTATTGCCGGATCCTCTGGTAGCGCTCCGCGCTCATTTCCTCCGGCATGATGACGACCGCGTCGTAGCCCTTCAGCTTCGCGATGTAGGCGACGCCGATGCCGAAATTGCCGGTCGAGGGGCCGATCACGGTGGATTCGCCGGGCCGGATTTCGCCCGCCAGCTCGCCTTCCATCAAGGTGGCGTACGCGGGGCCGACCTTGTGGCTGCCGGAAGGGAACTGGCGCCCGAGTAATACGATGATGTTGGCTTCGACGCCGGTCAGCGCCGGAGGCAGCACCACGTGCCGCACCCGGTTCTGCTCGTCTCGCCAGGTGATGTTGAACAGATTGAGCGAGTTCAGTTCGTCGCCGCGGGCGGCCAGGGCTTGCTTGCGCAACTCGGCCGGTAGCTTCCCCGGCCGCAACATTTCCTCATACGTCGGTCCAAAGACAGTCATAGAACAAGAACCGATGGGACGCAGATGAACACAGATCAACACAGATCAGTGTTTATCTGTGTTCATCTGTGGCCCATTCTTTTCCAGAGTTGCTTCGCCTGCCGGCGGGCGCGCTCGGCGATGGCCGCCTCATCGACGTTCACGCATCGCCCGTCCGCCACCACCCACCGGCCGTGCACCGCCAGCCGGCTCACCCGCGCGTCGGCGATGCCGAACAGCAGGTGGCCAAACAGGTTGCCGGAATCGAGCGGCGT
>JAPKYU010000274.1 GCA_026394175.1 Acidobacteriota bacterium
GATGATGAAGGGAACGCGCACTGACTCCTCGTACGGCAGGCGCTTGTTGTACTGGCCGTGCGACCCGTGCATGTCTCCGTGGTCGCTGAACAACATCAGGTGGGTGTTGAAGGCCAGGCCGGCGTTGTCCAGCGCGGCGCGGATGCGCCCGACATTCCAGTCCCAGTTCTCGATCATGGCGTAGTACCCCGCCAGATCACGGCGCGTTCTGTCCAGCACCTCGGCATTGGGGGGCACATTCGGGCGCAATTGCAGGTGACCGCCGTTGTAGCGGCCCATGAACTCAGCGGGAGCGACGTAGGGGTTATGCGGCGGCTGGACGGAAAGCGCGGCAAAGAACGGTTTGGCGCGTCCCCGCCGGGCCTCCTCGCCGCGTTCGGCAATATAACGGACCAGCAGGTTCGTGAGCTCGTCGGTTTCGTAACCCGGCAGGCGGTAGTGGAAAGCGTCCTTTCCACTGCCGCCGTGCACCCAGCAGTCCCACTGACTGTTGTTGTTCTCGTACGCCGCCCAAACCTGGAATCCTCTGCGCCGCTCCGGCGGAACGATGTGCATCGCCGCACGCCCGTCGCGTTCGTGGAACCCATCCAGGTGCCACTTGCCGAAATAGGCGGTGTGGTAGCCCGCGTCCTTGAGCGGCGTGGTGATGGTCTGCTGATCTTCCGGCAAACGGTATTCGTTGCCCGGAACGCAGTGGTGAGGATACCGCCCGGTCAACAGTGATCCGCGGAAGGGGCAGCAGAGCGGGAATCCCGAGACGGCAGCGCTGAAGTTGACCCCGGCGTGCGACAGGTTGTCGAGATTCGGGGTGCGGGCGTTCGGGTCGCCGTTCGAGCTAAGCGCCTGTGCCCGGTGCTGGTCTCCGAAAAGCCAGATTATGTTGGGCTGGTCCGCGGCGGCCGGTGCGGTGCGGCTCTGCAAGCCGCCGATGGATGCATAAGCGGCTCCGCCCAGCAGTTGAGCGGATGCGCGAAACAAATCTCTGCGATTCACCTCGTTCGTCCTCCTCCTTGAAAAAGGTGGGTCAGGTGGGCGGCCAGGTTCTTCCCGCTCGCCCACGCCGGCGAAAGCTACGCGGCGCTACAGCCGGATCAATCGAGCGGGCGGTGGCGGTTCTGGAGCATGAGTTCGACGCCCTCCCGCCACCAGTCGCCCATCAGGCCGGCGAAGGGCCGATCCAGTTTGCGAGGCCTGATCGCCAGCGCTTCGACAAGGGTGTCCTCTCCGAAAAAGGAGGCCTCCTTCAAGATGTTGCCGTCGTCCGCGATAACGCGGCTCTGGCCGTGAGAGCCGGTCGTATCCAGGTTCGCGGGAGCGTTGGCCGCAACGATAAACACCTGGTTCTCCACGGCGCGCGCCATCAGTTGCGCCCGATAGGGCTTGAGTTTCGATTCTTGGCGCATTCCCGATTCGCAACTGATGTAGTAAACCACACGCGCGCCGGCCAGCGCGGGCAACCGAACGAACTCCGGGTAGCGCTCGTCGTGGCAAATCATGACCGTGGACGGAACTCCCTCGAGTTCGAAGAACGCGATGTGATTGCCGGGCGTGGCCCATTTCTCGCCGGCCAGCATCAGTTTGCCGTAGCGCTCGACCAGTTCCCCGCGGGAATCGAAGATGACGGCGGTGTTGTAGGCGCGCCCGTCGATCCTGTAAATGCTGCCCACCACCGCGGCGATCTTTCCGGCGCCGCAGGCCTGGCGGATCTGCTCCTCGGCCGCACTCACCTCTTCGGCGGATGCCGGGGTCAGCGCGTCCTTTCTGTAGCCGGTCAACGCGCATTCCGGAAACACCGCCACCTTTACGTCTTGCTTGGCAAGGCGCTGCAGCACAGCGACGATCCGCGCCCTGTTGTCCTCCACGCTGAAAGACGAACGAAACTGGACCGCAGCCACCTTGAGGTTGACGACACCCGCCTGTGCACGCGCGGGGGCGCCGGCAGACAAGTGGACCACGAGGATGGCGGCCGTGGAGAACAAGCGTGGCAATTTCATGATCGATTCCTCAACCACGCGCACCGGCGCTGTCAACGGCCGGGTGCTTTTTGCCCGATCAACCCTTACTTTATACTCTGCTGGGCTTGAACGTACCTGGCGATTCTCTCCGTGGACGCGGCCATATGGGGCTAGGCCGTCTTCCGGCGTGGGCCGCTCTGCCGCTTGCCTTCGTTGCCGCCTTCCAATTCCTGCCAGAACTCCTGGTGGGGAACGCCCGCTCCTGCTCGAATGCGTTGCCGCGCGGCCTCTAGAATCGTTCGCAACCGCGGCGAATAGGCCAAAACCAGGCGTTCCAACTCTTCTTCATCGCCGACCGCCAGCAAGACCCCCACGGACTTACCGTTCCGCGTGACAACCACGGGGCCCCGTACGGCCGCCCTCAGGTAGGCGCTGAAATGTGCCTTGATATCCGCCACCGAAGCGATCTTCATAACCTGATCTCCTCTCCTCCGACCATCAGCCGGTTCCCCTGTTTGGCGCCGATGGCCAGGATCTGCACCTCCCGGCGCTCGTGGCTCACAGCGTAGAAGACGCGGAAGCGGTTGTCCGGACCGACCCGCAGTTCCCACGTCGCTTCAAACGCCACCGGCCGCTGCAGGGGCTTTCGATTGCGTGTTTCCGAGTCCGGCGCGAACCGCAACTGCTCTTCGATAGCCATCCGGATCAGGCCGCGATACTTAGGATCGATCGCGCGCAGGTGCGCTTTGACCTCCGGATCGTAGACCAAAGTAAACGGTCGCCGGCCAGCCATGATGACCGTAATTATGGTCATGCTGGCGCCGCGTTGTCAATTATTTGGGATTTGTTTGAGCGGCAATACCCGGCAGCCGTAAAGGCAGCGCGGAAGCTGAGCCGGCAGCAGGCCATCGACTCCATCCTGGGGAAATACTTCTGCGTGGTTTACTATGCCCGCCTCGCGGATGTGCGATCTTTGTTCAGCCTGCATCCCGAGGAGGCCCGGGAGGCGCTGGCTCGCCTGGCGGCGGCGGGCTGCATTGCCGGCCCCGTTCGCCTCGGCTCCCGCTCCGGCCTGTTCTAGATCAGCAAGGAATTCACCACGGATGAACGGTCAGTGCCGAAGGTCTGCCGCGATCAGGGAAAATTCGTCGAGCGCCGCCCGCAGGTCCTCGACAATTTCGGCGGCGATCACGTCCGGGTCGGGGAGATTGGCCGAGTCCTCCAGGCTTTCATCCTTCAGCCAGAAAATGTCGAGGTTGGCTTTGTCGCGCTTAGCCAAGTCCTCGTGGCTGAACGCCTTGAAGCGCTCGGTTTCTTTGCGCTGGTGGCGGTTTTCGGGATTGAAGCAGGCGACAAAATCGTCCAGGTCCGAGCGCTTCAGCGTGTTGGTCTTCAGCGTGAAATGCTGGTTGGTGCGGAAATCGTAAATCCAAAGCGTTTTGGTCCAGGGCGTTTCGCTGGCCGGCTTCCGGTCGAAGAACAGCACGTTCGCCTTGACGCCCTGAGCGTAAAAGATGCCCGTGGGCAGGCGCAGGAGCGTGTGTACGTCGCATTCGTGCAGCAGCTTG
>JAPKYU010000534.1 GCA_026394175.1 Acidobacteriota bacterium
CTTGTCGGCTATTGTCCGTGGGCGACCGATACGTTTTACCCGCGCCTGACCGGCTTGCAGAACCTGTACTTCTTCGCGCTATTGCATGACCTGACGTCTGCTCAGGCAGGGAGGCGCGTCGGCGAACTCCTCGATATCCTGAAGATCGAATCCATCGCCTCCAAGCCCGTCCAGCAATGCTCGGAGGGAATCAGGCAAAGGTTTGCCCTGGCCCGCGCCCTGCTGGCCGATCCCCCGGTGTTGCTCCTGGATGAACCGACCAAGAACCTGGACCCGCTTTTCCAGGCGGAAATCCGGCGGTGGCTGCGCGAGGAGATAGTCGAGCGGCGCGGCAAGACCGTGATCCTGGCGACGCACAACCTCGAGGAGGCCGAGCGCGATTGCGATCGCGTGGCCATCCTCGACCGCGGCCGCCTGCGGGCCATCGGCACGCCCGCCGAGGTGCGGCGCGAGGCCCGCGCCGGCGACCTGACCGGCGTCCTGCGCTGGGCCGCGGCGGAGGCGGAGGTCTGAATGGCCTCGTTGCGGAAAGCCTGGGCCTTTTTCAAGCGCGATCTGCTGATTGACCTCAGCTATAAGCTGTCGTTTGCGTTCCAGGCGCTGGACCTGCTGATAGCCGTGGCCGCGTTCTTTTTCCTGGCGCGGATCATCGGCCGCGCGCCATTTCGAAGCTACGAGCCGTTTGCCTTCATCCTGGTGGGCATGGCGGTCAACGGCTACATGACCACGGCGCTGGCCTGTTTCAGCCAGGCGGTGCATGGGAACCAACCGATTGGCACGCTGAAAGCGGTCTTGGCAACGCGGACCTCGCCGCTGAGCTTTATCCTGCTGTCGTCCACTTACCCGTTCGCGCGGGCGGCATTCGACGCGGCGCTCTACCTTGCCGGGGGCGCGATGTTCGGGGTGTCGCTGGCCAGAGTGAACGTGCCGGGCGTCCTGCTGTTGTTCCTGCTCTCCGTCCTGGTTTTCGGCAGCATTGGCGTTCTCTCGGCGACGTTCACGCTGGTCTTCAAGCGCGGCGACCCGTTTCTTTGGCTATTTGGCGGCCTCTCGTGGCTACTCGGGGGGGTCTATTACCCCGTCGAAGTGCTGCCTCGCTTTCTCTACTATGCGGCGCAACTGCTGCCCATCACCCACGCCCTGAATGGCATGCGGGCCGCGATCCTGCTGGGCGCCGGCAACCGCGAGCTGCTGCCCCACATCGGGGTGCTCGCGGGATTCGCCGTTATCGGCGTGCCGGCAAGCCTGCTGGCCTTTCATTGCGGATTGAGACGGGCGATGAAGATGGGTACGCTAAGCCATTATTAACCCCCCCGCAGTATTCATGAAAATTCACCACGGATGAACGCGGATCAGCAGAGCCGGAACCGAAAATTGGCCACGGATGAACACGGATAAAATTGGTGCTCAAAAAACAGCGAATGGTACGACTGTTACACAGCGCGGCCGAATGGCTGCAACGGAAGGAGCCCGCGAAGCGGGCGAAAGAGGAAAGCCCATGGCGTCAGCCATGGGTTTACGATCGAATCCGTTCGAAGCCCGCGAAGCGGGCGAAAGAAAACCAGCCGGGTCTTTCTTTCGCCCGCTTCGCGGGCTTGCCGGCTTGCACCGATTACCCACGGCTCACGCCATGATCCTATGAAGCGCTGCAGCACCTGAGCGGGTAGTAGAATTTACCCGCCAGCAAGCACAAAGGAGGTGCTGCAGCATGACTGAGTTTATCGGATGTGACATGCACAAGAAATACTCGGTTTTCGTTTCCATGAACGAGGCCGGGCAGGCACAGCCGGCGGTGCGAGTCGAGCACGCGGACCGGCAAGCATTCCGGCAGTATTTGGGGACGCTGACGAAAGGGAGCGCGGTGGCGGTGGAGACGACGGGCACAATGCGAGGACGGCTAAGCTGCTGATGGGTTGCCGGTACAAAACCGACAAGCTGGACGCTAAGGGCCTGGCGACGCTGCTGCGGAATGGCACGTTGCCGACGGTGTGGATCGCGACGGCTGAGGTGCGAGACCTGCGGGAACTGACGCGGACACGGATGGCGCTGAGCGGAATGCGGACCAAGGTGAAGAACCGCATTCTGGCGGACTTTGCCAAGTACGGCATTGCGCTGGAGGGTTACAGCGACGTGTTCGGTCTGGGCGGGCGCCGCCTACTGGGGCGCAGTCTGGAGGCCCTGCCGGAGCACACGCGCCAGGCAGTCGAGGACCAACTGATGGTGCTCGATGCCGTATGCCAGCGCATTAAAGCGATCGAGCCGCGGATCGAGGAAGTAATCCAGGAGACACCGATGCTGGCGCTGCTGCGCAGTTTGCCCGGGATCGGCAAAATCCTGGCCACCGTCATCGGATTGGAAATCGGAACCGTCGAGCGCTTCGCGACCGCCGAGCGGCTGTGCAGCTACAGCGGCGTGGTTCCCTGCGTGCGATCCAGCGGCGGTCGCACGCGCTTCGCACACACGGCGTCGGATGTGAACCGTTATTTGAAATGGGCCTTTGTGGAGGCCGCCAACCTGGTGGTCGCCAACCGCGAGCGCTGGCACCACCCATCGCTACGACAGCTCTACGAGCGGATCTGCCGGCGCAAGAACCACCCGGTGGCGACCATGGCGGTGGCCCGCCAACTAGCAGAGACCGCCTTTTGGGTGCTCAAGAAGGAACAACCGTATCGCGAGCCGTCCCCGGTTCGCGGTTCGTCCTCGCCCCGGTAAGCGCGAGATAGCCCTGAGTCCGCGAGACTCGCTGCCATGAATGCGAAACCGGGCGCGGGACAGGCTCATGCAGATGTTGAGGGCGAATAGATGGGTCCGGGACGAAGACCCGGCCCCCTGAGCAAAAAGGACGGACGGCGAACCCCCGGGATGAGTTTTTTGAGGCATCGGGGAAATCTGTCCATCCGAGCTGAATCGGCGGGCAGGGAGAGAGTCGCCTCCCTCCCCACCGCCTGCTCGTGTGGACGAGTTTCCCGGTCGGCTATTCCTTGGCAGGTTGCTCTCCAGCAGAGCCTGCCTCTGCTTCGCCGACCGGGATCAGTGTGGACCAACCCACCGGGTTTGTCCAGGTAGTGGAATTGTGGCTTGACAAGCGGCGGCGCTTCATAGATGGGCTGTATTCTTTCGCCCGCTTCGCGGGCTTTGGTTGCGGCAGTAGTCGCGCTGTGCTTCTGTGGTGAATTCACCGCACGAAAAACTGTGCTCAAAAAACAACGAATCGTACGACTGTTACACAGCGCGGCCGAATGGCTGCAACGGAAGGAGTCCGCGAAGCGGGCGAAAGAGGAAAGCCCATGGCGTCAGCCATGGGTTTACGATCGAATCCGTTCGAAGCCCGCGAAGCG
>JAPKYU010000718.1 GCA_026394175.1 Acidobacteriota bacterium
TTTCCGGCTGCGTCATGATGCGCAAGTGCCACCTGAATACCTGCCCGGCCGGCATCGCCACGCAGGACCCGGTGCTGCGCAAAAAGTTTGCCGGCAAGCCCGAATACCTGGTGAATTTCTTCTTCCTGCTGGCCGAAGAGGTCCGCCGGCTGATGGCCGAGCTGGGCTTCCGCCGCTTCGAGGAGATGGTGGGGCGGATCGACCGGCTGGAAATGCGCGAGGCCATCGAGCACTGGAAGGCGCGCGGCCTGGAATTCTCCAGCATCCTTTACAACCCCATCGTGCCGCAGCGCTGCGCCCGCCGGAAAGTGCGCGAGCAGGACCACGGGCTGGAGCGGGCGCTGGATAATAAGCTGATCGAGATGGCGCGGCCGGCGCTGGAAGGCCACGGCGGGGTGGAAATCCGCATGCCCATCCGCAACGTGCACCGCGCGGTGGGCGCCATGCTGGGCGGCGAAATCTCGCGCCGCTGCGGCTCGCGCGGCCTGCCCGACGGCTCCATCCGCTGCCACTTTTCGGGCAGCGGCGGGCAGAGCTTCGGCGCCTTCGCGGTGAACGGCATGGAGCTGACGCTGGAAGGCGACGCCAACGATTACGTGGGCAAGGGCATCAGCGGCGGCCGCCTGGTCATCTATCCGCCGCGGGATTCCACTTTCGCGCCCGAGGAGAACATCATCATCGGCAACACCTGCCTGTATGGCGCCACGGGCGGCGAAGTGTACGTGAACGGGAAAGCGGGCGAGCGCTTCGCGGTGCGCAACAGCGGCGCCACGGCGGTCGTCGAAGGGCTGGGCGACCACGGCTGCGAGTACATGACCCGCGGCGTGGTGGCGGTGCTGGGCAAGACCGGGCGCAACTTCGGCGCGGGCATGAGCGGCGGCATCGCCTTCGTGCTCGACGAAGTAGGTGACTTCCGCCGCCGCCGCGTCAACCCGGCCATGGTGGAGGTCGAGCCGGTGGCCGAGGGTGAAGACCAGGAACTGCTGCGGGAACTGATCGGCAAGCATCTCCATTACACGCGCAGCCCGCGCGCCGATTTCCTGCTCCGCCACTGGGAGCAGGCCTTGCCCAGCTTCGTCAAGGTGATGCCGCACGAGTACCGCCGCGTGCTGGCATCTCGGATTGCGGATTTCGGATTGCGGATTTCGAACGAGCCCTCGGTAAAGCCGGCCGTTGCGGTTGCCGCCGCGCAATCCGCAATCCGCAATCCGCAATCCGAAATTGCCAAGGGGGCCGCCGATGGGTAAGCTCACCGGCTTCCTGGAATACGAGCGCGAGGCGCCGGGCTACCGCCCGGTCGAGGAGCGCATCCGCGACTACTTCGAGATTGATCTCGGCCTGCCCGAGGAAAGGCTGCGGAAGCAGGGCGCCCGCTGCATGGATTGCGGCGTGCCCTTCTGCCACATCGGCTGCCCGCTGGGCAACGTGATCCCCGACTGGAACGACCTGGTGTATCGCCGGCGATGGCGCGAGGCGCTGCAGGCGCTGCACTCCACCAACAATTTCCCTGAGTTCACCGGGCGCGTTTGCCCGGCGCCGTGCGAATCGGCCTGCGTGCTGGGGCTGACCGCGGACCCGGTGACGATCAAGAGCATCGAGAAGGCCATCATTGATCGCGGCTTTGAAGAGGGCTGGATCAGGCCCGAACCGCCCGCCACCCGCACCGGCAAGAGCGTGGCGGTGGTGGGCTCGGGGCCGGCCGGGCTGGCGGCCGCGCAGCAACTGAACCGCGCCGGCCATCTGGTCACCCTGTTCGAGCGCGCCGACCGCCTCGGCGGCCTGCTGCGCTACGGCATCCCCGATTTCAAGCTGGAAAAGCGCTGCGTGGACCGCCGCCTGGAGCAGATGGCTGAAGAAGGTATCCGCTTCGAAACCAACGTGACGGCCGGGCGCGACATCGGCGTGGCCGAGCTGCTGCGGTTCGACGCCGTTTGCCTGGCCGGGGGCGCCACCCGGCCGCGCGATCTGCCGGCGCCCGGCCGCCAGCTCGAGGGAATCCATTTCGCGATGGATTTCCTCCGGCAGCAGAACCGCCGCGTGGCCGGCGACCTGATTCCAGCACAGGAAGAGATCGTGGCCACGGGCAAGCGCGTGGTGATTCTGGGAGGCGGAGACACCGGCTCCGACTGCCTGGGAACGGCAATCCGCCAGGGGGCGCGCGAAGTGCATCAATTCGAATTGCTGCCGATGCCGCCGCGCCAGCGCACCGAATCGATGCCCTGGCCAACCTACCCGGCCATCCTCCGCGCTTCGAGCGCGCACGAGGAAGGCGGCGTGCGCCGCTGGAGCGTATGGACCCAGGCGTTTTCGGGGGAGAACGGGTGCGTCAGCCGGCTGCAGGCCGTCGAGGTGGAATTCGGCCCGCCCGATTCCCGCGGGGTGTGCCCCATGACGGAAATCCCCGACACCGAGTTCGAGCAGGAAGCGGACCTGGTGCTGCTGGCCCTCGGCTTCCTGCATCCCGAGCATGACCCGCTGCTCAGCGGCTTGGGAGTGAAGCTGGATGGCCGGGGCAACGCCGCCGTCGGTGAGAACCACACGACCAGCGTGCCGGGGGTGTTCGCCGCCGGGGACATGGAGCGCGGCCAGTCGCTGGTGGTGTGGGCCATCGCCGGGGGCCGCCGCGCCGCCCACCACATCGATAAATTCCTCATGGACCGCTCGTTTTTGCCGCTATAGGAATCGAGAGTCAACCCGCGTGAATCCGTCTCAATGTGCTAGGATGCTTTCATGATCCATGAATACCTGCAAGCCGCCATGGCTAAGGCGGTATTCAAGCGGATAGAAAACCCAGAGCCGGTCTTTGGAGAGATTCCCCCTTGTCCTGGAGTCTGGGCGACAGGGAACACGGTGGAGGAGTGTCGGCAGGAACTTCAGGAGGTCTTGGAAGAGTGGATATTGCTCGGCATTCGCTTGGGGGGGCCTTTACCGGAGATCGACGGGCTGCGCATCGCCATACCGGAGACTACACCTGCCGGTGACTAGACTGGTGCCGCTTCCTCGACGAGAAGTGATCAGGCGGCTTCGACGTCTGGGCTTCGAAGGTCCTGTTTCGACCGGCAAGCACCAACAGATGCACAGGGGCGGCTTAGGGGTTCGAATTCCCAACCCTCACGGCGACGATATCGGGACGGGCTTGATCGCTGAGATCTTGCGCCAAGCCGGCGTTTCACGCGACGAATGGGAATCCGCAGGGGATTAGCCCCACTTTGACCAGCGCCGACGCTTGGTCCAAAAATGCCATATTGAGATATGGGAGGCCTACTGGTATATTCCCTTTATGGAGGAGAACCGGAAGATTACCGTTCAATTGCCGGAGGATTTGCTGCAGAGAGCGCAGCACGCGACAGGCAAGGGCATCACTGAGACGATCCGCCAGGGTCTGCAACTGGTCAGCAGGCGTTTGGCCTACCAAGAATTGCGGCGGATGCGCGGCAAGGTCAAATTCTCGATTGACCTCGACCAATTGCGCGAGGACCGCCGATGATTGCAGTCGACAGTAGTTCGTGGCTCGCGTATCTTTCCGGCGCAACCGGGCGCGATGTGGAAGTGTTGGATTTAGCGGTTTCCCAGGAACAGGCCGTACTTCCCCCGGTCGTTCTTGCCGAGCTATTTAGCGACCCAAAACTGCCTGCGAAGACCGCCCAGCGCTTGAAGGAGTTGCCTTTGCTCGAGGTTCTAGACGGCTATTGGGAGCGGGCGGGATCGCTCCGTTCGCGCGTGCTGGCCCGCGGCTGGCGCGCACGGTTGGCCGACTGCCTCATTGCTCAGAGCTGTCTGGACCACGACGTTCCCCTGATCACCCGCGACTCGGATTTCGGGCACTTTGTCCCGGCTGGCCTGAAGCTGTTCCCGTAGGCTCCGGCGCCAGGAGATCGTCGAAAACGCTCTGCACCGCCGGGATCGCAGAGAGCGCGGAGGCGAAGTGCGACGCGCCTCTGCG
>JAPKYU010000595.1 GCA_026394175.1 Acidobacteriota bacterium
AGTGGGCACGAGCAATTTCTCGGCCCAGTACGGGCGGTCGGCGGGCGGCGTGGTTAACGCGGTCACCAAGTCCGGCACCAACGAATTGCACGGCACGTTTTTCTACCTGATCCGCGACGACTCCCTGAACGCGAGGAACTCTATCTCCGCTCCCGCCCTGAGAGCGCTTGGCCTTCCGGAGAAGCCCAAGGACCGCCGCCAGCAATTCGGTCCCTCGGGCGGCGGGGCCATCAAGAAGGACACGCTGTTTTACTTCCTGAGCTACGATCAGCAGAAGCGCGCCTTCCCGGCCGTGGTGGTGCCCAGCTCGACGGCCTTTCTCACCCAGGCGCCGGGGACGGCGCCGGGATTCGCCAACGTACTGAACTTCTACAAGGGGCTGACGGGCCCCCAAGACCGCCTGGGCAGTCAGTGGATCGGCCTGTCGCGCGTGGACTGGAACGCCAGCCCGCGCAACCAGGTTTCCACCACGCTGAACATCCTGCGCTGGGACTCCCCCAACGGGATTCAGACCGCTCCCACCCACAGTGTTCATGAGACCGCTAACGGTCCCGACCAGGTCGCCAACGAAACCCTGATCGGGCGGTGGACTGCGACGATTACCCCCCGGCTCGTCAGCGAGCTCCGCATGCAGTGGGGACGCGACTTCGAAGTGCAGGGCGCCAACGCGCCCGGCCCTTACGTAACCATGACCAGCGGCGTCAGTTTCGGCATGGCGAACTACCTGCCGCGCGCCGCCTACCCTGACGAGAAGCGCTGGCAGGTCACGCAGAACTTCAACTGGCTGCGCGGGCGCCATGCCCTCAAGGTCGGCTATGACGTCACGCGGGTGAACGACCAGATGATCAACCTGTACAACGGTGGCGGCTCCTACAGCTACTCCTCGGTGAACAATTTTGCCCTGGACTGCGGCACTCCGACGCTGCCGCTGCCGCTCAAGAACTGCCAGGCCTACGATTCCGGCTCGGGGATTCTCGGGAAACACTACTCCAGCTACTCGCAGGCGTTTGACACCTTGGGAGCCGCCGGAACCACCGAATTCCGCACCTGGGACTGGGCCTTCTACCTCGAAGACAGCTTCAAGCCGGTCCCCTCGGTGACTTTGAACCTCGGCCTGCGTTACGACCTGCAAACCATGCCGAACCTGACGGGTAATCCTGACGTGCCCGTCACCACCCGAGTCAACACCGACAAGAACAACATCGGCCCGCGGGTGGGCCTGGCCTGGGATCCGTTCGGAAAGCACAAGACCGTCATCCGCGCCGGGGCGGGCGTCTACTACGGGCGCACCCAGAACTCCACCATCGTCAACCTGATTACCAACAACGGCGTGCGCTTCAAGTCGTACTCCTTCGTCCCCGCGACCGCGGGGTCGCCCGTGTTTCCTACCGTGCTGTCCAGCATCCCCACCGGTGCGGCCGGGAAGCCCGACGTGATCTTCGCCTCCCAGGACTTCGCCAACCCCGTGATCTACCAGATGCAGTTCGCCCTCGAGCAGGAAGTTTTCAAGAACTTCACCCTGGCGGCGGTCTACATGGGAACGCGGGGGCAGAGAATGCCGGTTTTCCGCGACACGAACCTGTACCCGCCGTCGCAGACGGCCACCTACAGCGTTTGCGGTTCTCCGCAAGTGGGTTCCAGCACGGCTTGCAGCAACGTGGTGCAAACCTTCACTGTTCCGTTCTACATCTCCACGGGCACCCGCCCCAACCTCAACTACGGCTACATGACCATCGCCGACAGTGTGATCAATACCTGGTACCACGGAGTGGTTCTGCAAGCCAAACAGCGGTTCGCCCACGGCTTCCAGTTGCAGGCGGCATTCACGCTTTCCAAGGC
>JAPKYU010000276.1 GCA_026394175.1 Acidobacteriota bacterium
AGTCCACGCCGACGTTGTTGATCTGGCTCCCGTTGCTGCCCGAGTCCAGGTTCATGCCGCCGTCCACCTGCAGATTGCCGGTGTCGGTTCGGCCGCCGTTGACCGACTGGCTGCTGACGCTCAGGCTGGTGGTCCGGGTCATCTGGTCTTCATCCAGCAACGCAACGCCGGGAATCAGCGCGACCAGCTCCAGGTAATTGCGGCCGTTCAGCGCCAGGTCCTGCACCTGCTCGGAATCGACCGTGCGGGCCAGTTCGCCCGACACGGTGTTGACCATCTCGCCCAGCACCTCCGTTACCTGAACGGTCGCCGTGACCGTAGCGAGTTGCAGCTTCAGATCGGCGGTGAGGCGGCCGTCGGCGTCCAGATCAAAGCCCGTCTTTGTCGCCTTCTGGAACCCGCTGGCTTGGCCTTCGACCTTGTAGGGTCCCACCGGCAATTGCGTCTGCGCGTAATACCCGTTCTCGTCGGTGGTTCTGGTCCACGTCCGGCCGGTCTCCAGGTTGGTGATGGTCACCGCCGCCCCCGGAATGACGGCGCCGGTGGCGTCGGAGATGGTTCCCGAAATGCGCCCGGTCGCTTGTCCGTAAAGCGGATTGGTTGCTGCGAAAAGGCAGAGCAGCAAACATGCACACACCAACAGATGGAAACGCTTCATGCGAACCTCCTTGACCGTGCTGTCGCCAGAGAATATCAAAAGCAGCCCGGTTGTCAATGCCTTGGCGGGTTTCGTGGGGGACCAATCCGCAGATTTCGCAGATTCGGCCCGAGCGAATCTGACTCAGCGATATGTGGCTTCGCTGCGCAGCGAACAGACCTTCAGGATAACCAACTGCCCTGCGATGTCGTAGCGAAAGCGGAAGCGGCGGAGTCTCAGTCGGAACCGGCCTTCCCCGGCTGGCATGTTTTCGAGTTTGCGGATCGGGTGAGAGCGGGTGCGGTTATGCGGATCCGAGCTGAGAATGTCGAGCGCGCGGGCATAGAGGACCGCGAGCTCAGGATGACGCCGGACCAGTTTCTTGAACAGGCGATCGAAATGGCTGGTCGTTTCGACTCGAAAAAGCGGCGTCATTTCTGTCGCCGGTTCTTTTGCGCTCGGGAAGTGGTCGAGCGAATGTTCGCTCGAATTTCCGCCAGAAGCTGTTCCGCCGGCCGGGTTCGTCCGGCGCGAACGTCCTCGTTGCTTAAGCGGATGTGCTGCTGGACGAGGGGATCGCGAAGCTCGAGATAGTCCTCGAGTTCATCGGCGTCCATGATTCCAATCACCGGCGCGCCGTCCTCTTCCAGAATGAAGTACTCCTTGTTGCGTTGTGCGCGTCTGGCCACTCGGCCCAGTTCGGTCTGGGCCTTGGCGAATGGGAGGCGAGTAACGACGGGAGCGGATTTCGTGGCCAAGGGTCAACTCCTGACTCATTTATACCAGAGTCCGCGACCAAACCCAACCACGCCAGGAACGTGGCGCCTTGGCGGTGAGAATGAATTTCACGCCGCGGTCAGCTCGATGCGCTTGGAGGCGGGATCCAGGCTGTCGATGATGAAGGAACGCAACTGGCCCTGCTGTAGCGGCTCGGGAGGCCGCGAGGAAACCGCGCCCTTGGGGCCTTCTCCCTTCCAGGCCGCGGCCAGTGCCGAGGCCAGGTTGCCCATGCCGGACTTGGCGGCCGGCGCTTCGGCGGCCGGCGCCGGACCCAAGGCGCAGATGCCTTCCACGCCTTCGCCCAGTTGCACGCGGGCCTGTTCGGCGCTCACCTCCAGGACCCGGCCGATGACCCGGTCGCCCGGCTTGTGCTCGCGCAAGTATTCGTCGGCCGTGGTCGCTTCCAGTTGCTTCAGGCCAAGCCCCAGGCGACGCTTCTCGCGATCGGCCGTCAGCACCACGGTCTGCGTGGTGTCGCCGATTTTCAGCACCTCGCTGGGGTGATCGACGCGGCGCTCGGCCGTCAGTTGCGAAACATGGATCAGGCCCTCGACGCCCTCTTCCACCTCGACGAAGGCGCCGAATTTCGTCAGCCGTCGCACCACACCCTGCACCACGGTGCCCGGCGGATAGCGCTCCTCGATGGTGTCCCAGGGATTGCCAAGCACCTGCTTGAGCCCCAGGCTGAGGCGGCGGGCGGCGGCATCGATCCTGAGCACCTGGGCCTCCACCTCTTCCCCGACCTTCAACAGGTCGCTGGGCTTCTGCACTCGCCTGGTCCAGGACATTTCCGAAACGTGCAGCAGGCCTTCCACGCCCGGCCGCACTTCGACAAAGGCCCCGAAATCCGCCAGGCGGGTGACGGTGCCGTGCAGCCGATCGCCTTCCTTGATCTGCTGCGCCGCTTCTTCCCAGGGATCGGGGTAGAGTTGCTTCAAGCCCAGCGCGATCTTGCCGCTCTGGCGGGAGACCTTCAACACCTTCACGTCGATCACATCGCCCGGCTGCAACTCGGCGCGCGGGTCCACGTTTCGCGACCAGGAAATATCGCTGACGTGCAGCAGGCCATCGATGCCGCCCAAGTCGATGAACGCGCCGAAATCGGCGAGGGAGCGCACCGTGCCCCGGACCACGGCGCCCTCTTCCAGGGAGGCCAGCGTGGCCTGCCGCGCCTGTTCGGCCTCCTCCTCCAGGATCGCCCGGCGATCCACCACCACGTCCTGGTCATCGACCTCCAGCTTGATGATGCGGCAGCGGACGTCCTGCCCCACGAGCTGCTGCATCTCGGCCGTCTCGCGGACGCCGCTGCGCGAAGCGGGCATGAAGGCGCGGATCCCGCCCAGGTCCACGGTGAGCCCGCCTTTGGTCAGGGCGGTCACCTTGCCGGCGATCGTGTCGCGCCCCTCGAAACGCTCCACAAGCTCCCGCCAGTCGCGCGGCCGAGGTCCGGTGACGCGCGACAGGGTGACGTAGCCCTCCGCGTTGCGCCCCGTCGGGACCACCTCGAACGTGTCCCCGGGCTTGACGGCGAGTTCGCCCTGGGCATTGCGAAACTCGTCGGCCGGAATTATGCCTTCCGACTTAACGCCGTAGGCCACCAACAGGTAATCGCCGGAGACGCCCACGACCGTGCCGATGCGGGGTTGATCTTGCCGGGCGCCCGGCCTCCTGCCACGCGTCTTGCTCCGCTCGCTTTCAAACTCCAACAGGATGTCGGCGAACGATTTCTCTTCGAGTTCCTGTCCCTTGATTTCGTCCATTAAAAACGCGATTCCTTCCTGCGAAAAAACTCACCACGGATGAACAGGGATAAACACGGATGACTTTCCATATTCGTGTTCATCCGTGGTGAATTGCTCTTACAAAACCGGCTCTTCCCAACTTTCCAGCGCCCGCTTGACGTGGGCCATGAACTGGTCGGCCGCCGCGCCGTCGATCACCCGATGGTCGTAGCTGAGCGACAAGTGGACGATCGAACGGATGGCAATGGCGTCATCGATGACCATCGGTTCCTTGTGGATCGCGCCGACCCCCAGGATGGCCAGTTGCGGCTGCAGGATGATCGGCAGCCCGAACATGGCGCCGAACTGCCCGGGGTTGGTGATGGTGAACGTGCCGCCCTGCACTTCGTCCGGCGACAGCTTCTTGGCGCGCGCCCGGTCGGCCAGGTCGCGCATGGCGCGAGCCAGACCCAGGAAGTTCTTCTCTTCCGCGTTCTTGATCACCGGCACGATCAGTCCCCAGTCCAGGGCCACCGCAATGCCCAGGTTCACGTCCTTCTTGATCAGCAGGTTGGTTCCCTCCAGCGAGGCGTTCACGATTGGGAAGGCTTTCAGCGCGCTGATGGCGGCGCGGCAGATGAACGGCATGTAGGTGAGCTTGACGCCGTTCCGCCGCTCGAACTCCTCCTTCCCTTGCTCGCGCAGCCTCACGATACTGGTCATGTCCACCCGGAAGACGTTGTGAACGTGGGCGGAGGTGCGGCGGCTCTCAATCATGCGCTCGGCGATCTTCTGCCGCATCGCCGACATGGGCACGACCTGGATGGGCCCGGAGGGCGCCGCCGGCGCGCGCTCCGGCTTCGGCGGGGCCGCGGGCGGCGCTCCCGCCACCGCTGTCTTGGGCGCCGCTTTCTGCGCCTCGATGTAGTT
>JAPKYU010000002.1 GCA_026394175.1 Acidobacteriota bacterium
CAGGGGAAGACGCAGAATCGAGGGTGACGGGCCGGCCGTCGGGAAGGCCGCCAGCAGCGGCTGTGGCGGATCTGATAGGCCGCTGCCGGAGCCACCGCGACTCGGGCCGGCTGGCCCGGTTCTTTACTGTCTGAATCGCAGGCATTATTTTCGGCTCCCGCTACCCATGGGCATCAGCCACAGAGGCACGGGACACGGGGAGACCTGCTCTCGTCTCTGGGCGTCCGTGGCATTTCCCGCTCGCCCGCTCCCGCCACCCAGAGTTCTTCACGCTATAATCGAATTGATGACACAAGCGAATGAACAGCAGGTGATGGAAGCGCTGCGGAAGGTGCGCGACCCGGAGCTGCACAAGGACTTGGTCAGCCTCAACATGGTGCGCAACGTGGCGGTGAAGGATTCTGCTGTTTCTCTCACCGTGGTCCTGCCGATCCCGTCGCATCCCAAGAGAGATGAGCTGGAGAAGGCGGTGCGCGAGGAGCTCGGCAAGCTGCCGGGCGTTAACGAAGTGAAGCTGAGCTTCCAGACCGAAGTGCCGGCGGGCCGCCGCGGCCCGGCCGAAAAGGCCCCGGTGACCGGAGTGAAGAACATCATCGCCGTGGCTTCCGGCAAGGGCGGCGTGGGCAAGACGACGGTAGCGGTGAACCTGGCCGTGGCCCTGGCCAGCCTGGGCGCCCGGGTCGGGCTGATGGACGCCGACGTGTACGGGCCCAACGTGCCGCTGATGATGGGCGTCAACGAAATGCCGCGCGCCAAGGGCGAGCGCATCGAGCCCCTCAACAATTACGGCGTCCGGGTGATGTCCATGGGCTTTCTGAACCCCGGCGACCGCCCGCTGATCTGGCGCGGGCCCATGTTGCACAGCGTTATCCAGCAGTTCATCCGCAACGTGGAGTGGGGCGAACTGGATTACCTGGTGGTGGACCTGCCGCCGGGCACCGGCGACGTTCAGCTCAGCCTCATCCAGACCGTCCCCATTACCGGCGCCGTGGTGGTCACCACTCCCTCCGACGTTTCCCTGGAGGACGCGCGCAAGGCCATCGAGATGTTCCGCCAAGTGAAGGCCGACGTGCTGGGCCTGGTGGAGAACATGAGCTACTTCATCTGCCCGCACTGCGGCGGCCGGGTGGATGTGTTCAGCCACGGGGGCGGCGAGCGCACGGCGCGCGCTTACGGCGTCCCCTTCCTCGGCCATATTCCGCTGGACCCCGACATCCGCGTGGGCGGCGACACCGGCGTCCCCATCGTCTCCAAAGGCGCGGAGTCGGAACAGGCCCGGGCCTTCTATGAGCTGGCGCGCGCCGTCGCCGCGCGCGTCAGCGCGCTCAATCTCGCCCAGCCCCCCGAGCAACTCATCCGCATCAGCGAATAGAGGAGTCTAACCACCAAGCCATAGCGCGGCTATCGCCGCAACCAAGAGGAACCCGCGGATTTCGCGGATGTAGGGGCGCCACTACGTGGGCAATGTGACCTGCTTTTCGGAATTCCGGCCCCGTCGGGGCCGGCTGAAGATAGCCCAGCACTTCAGTGCTGGGAACCAAGGGGCCATCGTCAAGTCCCGTAGGGACGGCTGAAACCCGCGCTGGCAAAGGCGTTCAGCCGTCCCTACGGGACTCGTCTCGCTGCTACCAGAAACCCAGCGTTGAAACGCTGGGCTATCCTCGGCCGCCGCTCCGCGGCTGTTCCCCCAAAAGTAAGTGGCATTGCCCACATCAGGGCGCCCCTACACCGCCGCTACAGATTTTTTCACAGCCTCCAACGCTCGCGGTTCAAGTGCCGCGTTTCTCCCCACCTGGCGCTTGACACGCCTCCGCCGTTCGCTTCAAGCTGGGGCCGGCACCTGCAAGAATTTCCCGGCTGCCCGTTCTAGGGAGAGCGGCGGAGGAAGCCGTCACTCGAAGGGAGGAATTGCGCGATGAAGCTAGAATTGGTTCGCCGCGGGGCGGCAGTGGTACTGCTTTGGTTGTTGACCATGCCGGCGTGGGCCGCCGACACCTCGCTGCCGGTCCGCCGCGTGGTCCTGTACAAGCACGGCGTCGGGTACTTCGAGCGGGAAGGCAAGCTTCCCGGCTCGGGCGACGTCACCATCGAATTCAAGGCCTTGCAGATGAGCGACGTCCTGAAATCGCTCACCCTGTTGGGCGCCGGCGGGGCGGTCACCGGGATCTCCTACGAGGCCAGCGACCCGCTGTCGGAGCAGCTCAAGGAATACAACTTCACGCTGCCCAAGGAAGCCAGCATCGGGCAGGTGCTGGACCAGTTCAAAGGAGCGACGCTGACGGTGCGGCTGGCGGCCGGCGGCGAGATCCGCGGCGGCATCCTTGGCGTCCGCCGCGCCCAGGTGGACAAAGGCGACACCGAGGTGATCGCCTTGCTGCAGAACGGCGGCGAGCTGCGCAGCGTGTCGCTGCGCGAGGCCGCCGGGCTGAAATTGGAAGACCCGCGCCTGCAGAAAGAGCTGGAAACCTACCTGCGCCTGGTCAGCTCGGCGCAGCGCCGCGACGTGCGCCTGTTGCGCATTCACCCCGGCGCGGCGCGCGAGCTGGCCATCGGCTACGTGGTCGAGGCGCCGGTCTGGAAGACCAGCTATCGCCTGGTTCTCGATCCCAGGAAAACCGGGGAAGCGCTGCTGCAGGGCTGGGCCATCGTGGACAACACCACCACCGAGGACTGGAAGGGGGTGACGCTGGCGCTGGTTTCCGGCCTGCCCGTCTCCTTCACCCAGAACCTGTACCAGGCGCACTATGTGCGGCGCCCGAACGTTCCCCTGCCTTCGGAAATGGCGGCCGCGCCGCAGGCCCACGAGGGCAGCCTGATGACCGAGCAGCGGGCGGAAGTGGCCGCCGTGGCCCCCATGTCCAAGGCGATGAGGGCCAGGGCCGCCGACCGGCCCATGGAAGCGGCCGGCATGGTGGGCGGCCTGATGATGGCTCCCGCGCCGCCACGCCTTGCCGACCGGGCCGACTATGCCGCCTCCATCGCCGTGGCCAGCACGGGCCGCGAGTTGGGCGAGCTGTTCGAGTACCGCATCGACCGCCCCGTCGATATCCCGCGCAACCAGTCGGCCATGATCCCCTTCGTGCAGACCTCGGTCAAAGCCGAGCGCGTGCTGCTCTATACGCCGGGCGCCGCCGGCGAACATCCCTACGACGCGCTGCTGATGGAAAACAGCACCGGTAAGACGCTGGACGGCGGCGCCATCACCGTCATCGAAGGCAACCAGTACGCCGGCGAGGCGCTGGTCGAGACCATGAAGGCGGGCGACAACCGGCCCGTTTCCTTCGCCGTCGATCTCGGCACCCGCATCAGCACCGTGTTCGACTCCCGCCAGAACGAGGTGTTCTCGGTGAAGGTGCGGCGCGGCACCGTTTTTACGCGGGCCCACAACTCCGAGATCAGGACCTATACCGTGCGCAACACCGACACCCGCGCCAAGAAACTGGTGGTCGAGCACCCGGTGCGCCCCGGCTGGAAGCTGGTCGGCGACACCAAGGCCTTCGAGACCACCGCGCAACATTACCGCTTCCGCATCGACCTGCCCGCGCAGCAGACCGTGAAGCTGCCGGTGCAGGAGGAGTTCGAGATCTCCAGCAGCATCCTGCTCACCAACATGACGCCCGAGCTGCTGGCCGACTACGTGCGCAACAAAGCCCTCTCGCCGGCCGCCCAGAAGCAGCTCGAGCAGATGTTCGGGGTGAAGGAGCAGATTGTGACGGCGCAGAAAGACGTCCAGGCCCGCCAGGAGGAAATCAACGAGTTGTTCCGGGACCAGGAGCGGCTGCGCCAGAACATCTCCAACCTGCGCGGCGTCCCGGGCCAGGATGCCCAGGTGAACGCCTACGCCGCCAAGCTCACGGCCCAGGAAAAGCAACTGGAGGCCAAGAACGCGGCCTTGAGCGAGGCCCGCGGGCGCCTGCGCCAGCTTCAGGCCCAGCTCGACAAGCTGATGAACAGCCTGACCATCGATTGACAGCGCGGCTAGCGCCGCAACCGGAGGTCCAACGCAGAGGCGCTGAGAGCGCAAAGGAAACGCAGAGGACCTCTCTCGGCGCCCTCCCCGGCACGCCGGGGCAGGTCCGCGTTTCCGCGGTGAGATTTACTCTTCTTCACGAGCGGGCGGCTGAGCCGGCGGCGGTGTGCTGGGTGGTCATTTCGATGAAGGCCAGGGCGGCGCGCGACAGTGCCTTGTCTTTTCTATAAATCAGCCCGATCTGGATGGCGGGACGCCCGCGGACGGTGATCAGCTTCAGGCTGCCGGAACGGGCCTCGGCCTGCGCGTAGCCGCGGGCGATGAAGGAAACTCCCAGGCCGGCCTGCACGAAGCGCTTCAGCATCTCGCTGGATTCCAGCTCCATCGAAATCTGCGCCTGTTCGCGAATGGGCGCCAGAAATTCATCGACGATGGCGCGCGTGCGGCCGCCCTTGGGCACCAGCAGCGGGAACTGCGCCAGGGCCTCCGGCTCCAGGGCCGAGCAGCGGGCCAGCGCATGCCCGGCAGGGACCAGCAGGCAAATCTCGTCGGTATGGATGACCACGCGCTCCAGGCGGCGGTCGGCCACCGGCAACTGCGCGATGCCGAAATCGAGCGCGTTCTCCAGCACGCGCTGCACCACGGCCGCGCCGTGGGTGCGGTAGATGCTGATCTGCACGTCCGGGTACTTGCGCTTGAACTCGGCGAACACGCCCGGCAGGATGTACAGGCAACTGGCTTCGTTAGCGCCGATCACCAGCTCACCGCGGGGCACGACGCTCATCTCGCGCAGCTCCTGCTGGGCGCGGCGTTTCAGTTCCAGCATCTCGCGGGCCTGGTCGGCGAAGTGTTTTCCGGCGGCGGTGAGGCTCACCCGGCCGGCCACCCGGTCGAACAGCCGCGCGCCCAGTTCCTCCTCGAGCTGGCGGATCTGCGCGCTGACGGCCGGCTGCGAGCGGTAGCAGCTTTCCGCCGCCCGGGAGAAGCTTCCCAGCCTCACGATCTCCAGGAACGTGTGTAGCTGATCAAAATCCATAATCAGGCTGGAGACTGTAGGCTGTAGGCGCTCGCACTTCCCGGCTCCTCCAGCCTACAGCCTCCAGCCTCCGGTACGGCTCCGGGTTTCCTGCGTTCCCTCCGCTCTTCAATTATCGCATGGGGATTGCAGCGCACGCGCCTGGTTGCGGCGCCGGCCGCGCTGTGGTTCAATACTGGACTTATGAAACAGCACTCTCGCCGCGATTTCTTGAAGAGTTCCGCTGTGGCTTTCAGCTCGTCGGCCGCCGCCGCGCAGAAGCCGGCCGCCCGTCCGCGCGCCAGGCCGCTGGAAGGCGGCCGCCTGGAAAGGCTGTCGGACAACCTGTACTTGTTCCGCGACACCTGTAACGTATTCCTGCTGAAGAACGGCGACCGGGCGCTGCTGGTGGATTTCGGCTCCGGCGCCGTCCTGGATCACCTGGGCGAAGCGGGCGTGACCAAGGTCGAGTGGCTGCTGCACACGCACCACCATCGCGACCAATGCCAGGGCGACGGGCGGGCCGCCGAGGCGCGCATCCCCATCGCTGTGCCGTCGCACGAGCGCCATTACTTCGCCGATGCCGAGAATTTCTGGCGGAACCGGCGCATCTTCCACCTCTACAACGTCCGCAACGACTTCTTCACCGTGACCCAGAACATCCCAGTGGATCGCGACCTGCGCGACTACGAAGTGTTCCCCTGGGGGCCGTACCAGTTGTTGGTGCTGCCCACCCCCGGCCACACGCTGGGCTCCCAAACCCTGCTGGCCCAGGTGGACGGGAAGAAGGTGGCGTTCTCCGGCGACCTAGTCCACTCCCCGGGAAAAGTCACCGACCTGTTCAGCCTGCAGTACAACTACGGGGCGGTGGATGGAGCCGACATGGCCATTTACTCGCTGGCGCGGCTGCGGGAGGCCGGCGCGGCGCTGGTCTGCCCCTCGCACGGCGAGCCCTTCGCCAACCCCGACGCCGGGCTTGAGGAGCTGGCCGGGAAGCTGAAGAACTGGTGCTATTTCTACGGCACAAAAAACCTGACCGCGGAGAACCGCCTGCAGCCGGTGTCTCCGCACCTGGTGGCCGGCGTTACCACCACCTCCTCGTTCTACGCCATCCTCAGCGACAGCGGCAAGGCCCTGTTTATCGACTACGGCTCGGCCAGCGGCAATTTCTTCACCTCCTTCATGAACGCCACGGCGGTGAACGACCGCATCCGCTTCGTCGAGCACTCCATTCCCGAGCTGAAATCGCGCTACGGCATGAAGTCGATCGACGTGGTCATGCCCAGCCATATGCACGACGACCACCTCAACGGCTTCCCGTTCCTGCAGCGCCATCACGGCACCCGCATCTGGTGTTACCAGAACATGAAGGACGTGCTGGAGCAGCCCCGCCATTACAACCTGGGCTGCATCCTGGGCGAGCCGATCAAGGTGGAACGCACGTTCCAAAACGAAGAGAAATTCCGCTGGGAGGAGTACGAGTTCACGGTGACGCACGCGCCCGGCCACACCCATTACCAGATGGCGCTGTTCTCGACCATCGACGGGCGGCGCACGGGTTTCACCGGCGACAACTGGTTTCCCGCCCCGGCCGAGGCCGGCTTCCAGATCCGCCACAACGTGATTTTCCGCAACCACATCGAGAGCGCCGATCATCTGAAGTCCATCGAGCGGGTGCTGCGGGAGGAGCCCGAATGGCTGGCGCCGGGCCACGGCGCGCCGTTCCACGTCACCCGGCCCATGCTGGAAGCCACCCGGGCGCGCATGGCGGAGCAGAAGAAGATCTTCGAGGGGCTGATCGCCGGCGAGGACACCAACTACGGGCTGGATCCGAGCTGGGCGTCGATTTATCCCTACCAGTTGACGGGGCGGCGGGGCGGCTCGCTGTCCCTCGAGGTCCGCGTGCGCAACTACCGGGCGCGGCCCGCCCGCCTGGCTGCCTCGCTGCATTTGCCCGCCGGCTGGCAGGCGCGGCCCGAGGAAGCCCGCTTCGAGGTCCCGCCCATGGCCCTCGGCTCCGCCTCCTTTACCGTCACGCTGCCGCGCGACTGGCCCGAGCACAAGCCGCGCGTGGCCATCGCCGCCGACATTACCTGCGACGGGCAGTATCTGGGCCAGCTCGCCGAAGGCGTGGTAGATATCTCCTAGCTCTCAGCTATCAGCTTTCAGCTATCAGCTAACCCGGCAGAGGCTGATAGCTGACGGCTGATAGCTGACAGCTTGCCTGGGGTCCTGGCATGAAGCAGAGCCGGCGCGAGTTTTTGTTGACTTCAGCTTCTGGACTATGAGGTCATGCATGCTCCACAAGAGAGCTGTTCGCGCACTACTTTTTGTATTTCTAGCCGTTGCCAGCGCTCTAGCGGCGGAGAAAACCACGGCGCTCGACCGCTACGTCCAGGCGCCCGATCCCTCGTTTCGATATGAGCTGATCAGCTCGAACACCGCCGACGGCTTCACCACCCAGGTGCTTGATCTGACCTCGCAGAACTGGCTTACCAAAGACGAGGTCGATCGGACCGAGTGGCGCCATTGGCTGGTCATTTGCCGCCCGGAACGAGTCGGCACCAGCACGGCGCTGCTGTACATCGGCGGCGGGTCGAACACCAGCAAGCCGCCTTCGTCGCCGAGCAAGATGCTGACGCTGCTGGCGGCGGAAAGCGGGGCGGTGGTGGCCGAGCTGCGCATGGTGCCCAACCAGCCGCTGACGTTCAAGGCCGATGGCCGCGCGCGCACCGAAGACGCGCTCATCGCCTACACCTGGGATCACTACTTGCACACCGGCGATGAGCGCTGGCCCGCCCGCCTGCCCATGACCAAGAGCGCCGTGCGGGCCATGGACGCCATCACCGGTTTTTGCGCCGGCGAACCCGGCGGCAAGCTCAAGATCGACCGGTTCGTGGTCGCCGGCGGCTCCAAGCGCGGTTGGACTACGTGGACCACCGCCGCCGTGGACAAGCGCGTGGTGGCCATCATGCCCATCGTGATCGACACCCTGAACATGGAGAAATCGATCGTGCATCACTGGCGCGCCTACGGCTTCTGGGCGCCGGCCATCGGCGATTACAAAGAGATGAACATGATGGACTGGTCGGGTACCCCGCGGATGCGCGCCCTGATGCGCATCGAGGAGCCTTACGAATACCGCGACCGTTTCACCATGCCCAAGTACCTGGTGAACTCGGCCGGCGACCAGTACTTCCTGCCCGACTCCTCGCAGTTCTATTTCGACGACCTGCCCGGGGAGAAGTACCTGCGCTACGTGCCCAACACCGACCATTCGCTCGCGAACTCCGACGTGCCGCTCAGCCTGGCAACCTGGCTCGACTCCGTCGTGAAGGGGACGGCGCGGCCGAAGTTCTCCTGGAAATCGGACCGCGCCAAAGGCCTCATCCAGGTGAAGGCCGCGGACAAGCCTGCGGAAGTGAAGCTGTGGCAGGCCACCAATGCGAAGGCGCGTGATTTCCGCCTGCTGACCATCGGCCCGGCGTGGGCCGGCAAGCCGCTCGAAGGCGCCGGCGGCGTCTACGTTGCGCAGGTGCAGAAGCCCGAACAGGGCTGGACCGCCTTCTTCGTGGAACTGACCTTCCCGAGCGGCGGCAAGTATCCCTGGAAGTTCACCACCGACGTGGTGGTGGTCCCCGACGTGTATCCCTTCGAAGCCCCCAAACCGCGCACTCCGGCGCCCCGCTGACCGGAGCGCGAAACGAACCATGCCTGCGTGAAGTGACCGAAAGCTCCAGGGCTGTCCTATTAGCGTGTTGCTGGCGTGGGTCGGGCGTTAGCGGCCAGCAGGAACGCCAATGGCGCGCCGCAGGGCTGGCGGCATTCCCCATTGTTCTCTACAGAAGGCAACAATTTCGTTCGGAGTGCGAGGCGAGACCAAAATTCCGTCCCTTACAAGCTGTAGAAGGCCGGGCGAACACGGTCGGTGCGCCACTGCGTTGCCCGCAGCGACTTGCGTTAGCAACTGCATGGTGTCCGCAGGACGGGCATCCGCGAAACTCACCACGGACGGCCAGCGGATAAATGGATGATCCCCAACGTTGAGCGGGACTGTCTGATCCTGATTATTTCGCAACGTGGTCACGCTGACGATAATGCAACGGTTGGTGTCCGGAGTTGGTTCAGTGACGATAATCCAAAGATGCGGCGTCTCGGGACCGCCTGGCGCTGGTATGAGAAGCGTGTCGCCGCTGCGCATGGCTTCACGTCGCCGATACGAGCATCTGGACGGTGGCGAGGTTCGCCAGTTCGTCTTCGATAGCGGCTATTTCGGTCTCTGCCCTGTCCCCGGCCCGCAAGATGTCTCCAAACTTTATCGGGATGGCGCTTCCATCGGGATCTTTCCATTCTGGGAGCGCATGACACAATTCAACGAGCGCCCACTGGGTCTTTCCGCCGTGTTCCTGGAAGATCTCGTTTATCAACTCCTCTTCGGCCGGAGACAGCTCGCCGTTGCCCGGATCTGACCGTAACCGAACCGTGTAATTCTGTGCCTCCGAAATATGGCGACGCCAAGGACTCTCCACGCCGGGGAATGGCTCCTCACGGATCAGGTTGTAGATGTTGCTGACCACCGGCCCCC
>JAPKYU010000313.1 GCA_026394175.1 Acidobacteriota bacterium
GTCGGTGCCCATATGCCACTTGCCCACGTAAGCGGTTTCGTAGCCGCTGTCGTGCAGCAGGCGCGGGAAGGTCACCAGCTTGTGGCTCAGCTCGTTGTTGTTGCCATTGCCGGTGACGCCGTGCGCGTGCACATACCGGCCGGTCAGGATGCTGGCGCGACTGGGCGAGCAGAGCGGCGTGGTGACGAAATAATTGGCGAACAGCGCGCCCTGGCGCGCGATGCGGTCGATATTCGGCGTCTTGACGAAGGGATGGCCCATCGAACCCAGCGCATCCCACCGCAGGTCGTCCACCAGGATGAAGACAATGTTGGGGCGGGCGGCCGGCGCGGCTGCCGCCGGCCTTCCGGCGGCCAGCGCCGCTCCCGCCAGCAGGCGCGTCGCTTCGCGCCGGTTCATTCGCGATGAATCAGGCATAGTCACCTCAAGAAGTTATCAGTTTTCAGTTCTCAGTTTTCAGTGTTCTGCCGCCGGCCGAACTGAGAACTGACAACTGATGACTGAAAACTGAACAGATGCTAACACACTGGCCAGGCACGGGCCTGGCCCTTGATATCCCCGGGAAGGAAGTCAATCGAGAACCGCGCCGCGCGTGCGGCTGTTCATCCGCTATTTGCCTTCAATCTGAAAGTCGTCGAAGTAGGTGACGCTGTCGGCCTTGGTCCACAGCCCGACCTTTCCCGCGTCCTGGAACGTGGAGTCTTCCACGTCAAACAGCTTCTGGCCGTCAAAGTAAACGGTAAAGAGGTTGCCCTGAAACGTTACTTTCAGCGTGCTCCACTTTCCAGAGGGGACGGGGTGCTTTACGCCGTAGGTCTTCGACGGGGTTCCCTTGGGGGCAAGCGCAATCCGCGTGTTCTTTTCAACCTTGTAAAGAACGACGTTGTTCTCCAGCGCATTGGCCCGGACGATGTAATAGTTGTCCGGGTCGCGGTACCGCCAGACCATGCCGCACGCCTGGTCGCCGGCGCCCGTGACCGGCTTGCACTTTACTGTGAGCGCACCGTCCTTTAGATTGGCCTTCTCATAGATCGCCAGCGGGAACCGGCCGCCGGTCTTATCGTCGGAAACCTGGGCAAACACGTTGGGCTTGCTGGGCGCCGTGTCGTCCTTCCGGATTTCCCACTTAGGCGCGCCGCCGGTGTGCGTCATCGCCACCGTCCAGCCGGGCGGAACGGCTCCGGGCTTTGCGGAGTCGAAGTTGATCGTTTGAGCAGCGGCGGAAATCGCTGCCAGAGCGAACAGAGCAACGAGCCTCGGTTTCATGATTTCTCTCCTTAGGGAGTTGTCAGTTTTCAGTTGTCAGTTTTCAGTTTCGTGCCGCTGGCCGAACTGAGAACTGATAACTGATGACTGAAAACGGCAGGATATTACACTACCGGTCGATCAACTGCACGGGGATCGGCACGGTGGCCGGAACCGGCTCGCCACGCAGGTGGGCGGCCACGGTTTGGACGGTCTTGCGGCCGATCTCGCCGGGCTGCTGCGCGATGTCGCCCTTGAGCGCCGCCCCGCGGCGGATGGCCTTGCGGGCCTCCGGTGTGGCGTCAAAGCCGACCACCACCAGCCCCTTGCGGCCGGAGCTTTCGATGGCGGCCATGGCGCCCAGCGCGCTGTCGTCGTTGATGCCGAAGAAGCCGGCCAGGTCGGGGAAGGCCTGCAGGACGTCCTCGGCGGCGCGCATGGCGCGGTCCCGCACCCCGTCTCCGTTGGGCGCGGCCACAACCTTCACGTTCGCAAACGCGGCAATCGCTTCCTGGAAGCCGGCCACGCGCTCCAGGGCCGTTTCGGTGACCGGCTGGTGGATGATGGCGATTTTGGCTTCCTTGCGGCCGGCCAGCAACTGCCCCATGAACTTCCCCGCCAAGCGGCCGCCCTCGCGGTTGTCGGAGGCGATGTGGGAGACAACCGGCGCGTTGAGCGCCCGAATGTCGGCGGTGAACACGGGAATGCCGGCCTGCCGCGCCTCGGCAATGGCCGGCCCCACTCCGGAGGAATTCACCGGGCAAACCACGATGGCGCTCACGCGGCGGGTGATGAAGTCCTTGATCTGGTTCTGCTGCCGGGCCAGGTCCCAATCGCCGGAAATGACCACCAGCCGGAAGCCTTGTTTCTGCGCCTCTCCGCGCATGCCCTGTTCCAGCTCGTTGTAGAAGACGTGCTCCTTGGTCACCAGCGTCACCCCGATCACCGGCTCCGACGCTTTCCTGGAACAGCCGCCGGATAACAGCACCGACAGCAATAGAAGAGGAGTGAGGCGAACTCGACGGTCAAAGCGAGACATAAGCGACCTGAGAATGGGACGCAGATAAACGCATATCTGACAGATCTGACCTGCGTTCATCTGCGTTTATCTGCGTCCCATTCCAACGTACCAATGTATATCGAAACCCGGACCGGCGGTGGGGCAGTTCTTGACCGCCTCCCGTGACGGCTGGGGGGGCCCAGGTTCCGGCGGGCTTTTCGCTTTCCCCGCAACTTTTCAGTCCTGCCTGGGTAAGTCATAAGTGGAGGGAATTAAGAGCATGAAACGGCTATTGTGTCTGGGAATACTCAGTCTCGCGATCTCCGTGGCGGGGGTGGCCCAGGATCAGCCACAGACCAAGAAACAGCCGCAGCAGCCGGAAACCCGCAAAGCGCTGCCGCAGCAGCCCGCGCCCGGCGGCGCAATGATGTGCCAGTGTCCCTGCATGATGCAGGGGCCGGGACCGATGGGGCAGGGGCCGAGCGGACCGGGCATGATGGGGCCCGGCAGGGGAATGATGGACGGCGG
>JAPKYU010000395.1 GCA_026394175.1 Acidobacteriota bacterium
CCCTCTCACGCCGCGAACTACTCTGGCAGGCCATGGGCGCAGCCGGTTTGGCTTTCGGGCAGACGCGGACCCAACAGAAGACCAGCGTTCTTTTCATCATCGTGGACGATCTGCGGCCGGAATTGGGCTGCTACGGCAATCCGGTCGTGAAAACGCCAAACACCGACCGGCTGGCGCGCCGCGGCGTCACCTTTACTCGGGCCTATTGCCAGCAGGCGGTATGCACTCCGTCGCGAACCTCTTTCTTGACCGGCATGCGGCCGGACACAACGAAGGTGTACGACAACGGCAGGGGAGAGTTCCGCAAGATCCTGCCGGACGTGATCACGCTGCCTCAATTCTTCCGCCAGCAGGGATACGAGACGCGCGGCCTGGGCAAGGTCTTCGGCGAAGGACTGAACGATCCGAGAGCATGGAGCGTACCCTTGTGGCCGGAGGGGATCGCCGGAATGCAGTATGTGGACCTGGAGAAGTGGTCCCGCGTTCCCGCAGCGGAGAAGTCCCGGACGCCTGTTCCGACGCTCGAGTGGGAGAAGCGGGAGTCGTGGCAGGCGCCGGAGGTTCCCGATAACGCTCTCCAGGACGGGCAGGTGGCTGAGCGCGCTCTCCAGGCCCTGCGGGAGATGCGCGGCAAGCCGTTCTTTCTGGCGGTGGGTTTTCTAAAACCGCACCTGCCCTTCGTCGCTCCGAAGAAGTACTTCGACCTTTACTCGCTGCGCGAAATTCCCGACCCGCCCTATCCCTTCCCGCCCAAAGGGGCGCCGGAGGTTGCTTTGCACCCGTGGGTCGAACTACGCGGATACAAGGACATACCAAAGGCGGGTCCGCTGCCGCCGGGAAAAGCGCGAGAACTCGTGCGCGGCTACTATGCCGCAACCTCATACACGGACGCGCAAGTGGGCAAGGTCCTCGACGAACTCGACCGGCTGGAACTGGCATCGCGGACGGTGGTGGTGCTGTTGGGCGACAACGGATGGCACCTCGGGGAGCACGACCTGTGGGTGAAGACGACCAATTTCGAATTTGATACGCGTGTGCCGTTGATCTTCTCCGGGGCCGGTGTACCGGCGCAGGGGGTGAAATCACCCGGTCTGGTGGAATTTGTGGACCTTTATCCCACGCTTTGCGGTCTATGCGGCTTTACACCGCCGAGGGAACTGGAAGGTTTGAGCATGGCGCCGCTACTGGCCGAGCCCGCACGGAAGTGGAAGAAGGCGGCGTTCAGCCAGTTTCCGAGGCCTTTTTCACCGAAGAGAGCGGGCGACGGTATGGGGTACTCGGTGCGAACGGAGCGATATCGTTATACCGAATGGCGGATGCCGGGCCAGCCCCAGAACGCGATCGAGCTCTACGACCACGAGAAGGACCCTTTTGAGACTGTCAATGTCGCCGGCCGCCCGGAGAATCGCCCGCTGCTCGCACAACTCCAAAAGACGCTGCAGGACGGGTGGCGCGCGGACCTGCCTCCGGGAATCGAGAAACGATGAACGCTTAAGCCTCCTGCCGCACGCAACATGCGGGGAAGTGAGATCCAATTTGCGGAGGTACATGTTCTGATGATCAAGATCATCTCCAGAAGACGGTTCCTGGCAGGGACCGTTGCCAAGAGTCTTGCGGCGTTCGCGGCGCTGCCGGCGTCACCGCGACCGAATGTGTTGTTTCTTGGCGTCGATGACTGGCGCGACTGGGTGGGATGCCTGGGCGCCCGCCCGGGGGTGAAGACTCCCAATCTGGACCGGCTCGCATCCGAAGGGCTGTTGTTCACCAACGCACACTGTGCGGCGCCCGTCTGCAACCCGTCGCGCACGTCGCTCCTTACCGGGTTGCGGCCTTCGACCAGCGGTGTGTACGCGAACAATCAGTGGTGGAAGCCGGCTTTGCCGGACGCGGTGACACTGCCACAGTACTTCAAGCAGAACGGCTACTACGTCGCCGGAGGCGGCAAGATCTTCCATCACATGCCGGGTTTCAACGACCCAGACGCCTGGCACGATTACTACCATTGGGCCGAGGTCAACAAGCAGAACGGCTGGGCAGGCGGTTACAACTCCAGCCCGGATGTACTACCGCCGCATGTCCCACTGGCGGGTGTGAACGAGTATCGCGAAAATTTCGACTTCGGACCCGTCGATAACCCGGATTCCGATTTCCCGGATTACAAGGTGGCCTCGTGGGCATCCGAGTTTCTCGCCAGGCCGGCGAAGAATCCCTTCTTCCTTGCGGTCGGGATGTTCCGGCCCCATCTGTGTTGGTACGTGCCGCGAAAGTACTACGACATGTACCCTCTAGCGAGCATCAAGCTGCCCGAGGTTCTGGAGAATGATCTGGACGACGTTCCGGCAGCCGCCCTGCGCCTGCAACAAGTCCGGATCCCGGACGAGCACAACCTCGTTGTGAAGAAGGGGAAATGGAAGGAGGCGGTTCAGGCATACCTGGCTTGCATCAGTTTCAGCGACGCGATGGTTGGCCGCATGCTCCGTGCATTGGAAGCGGGCCCGCACAAGGACAATACGATCGTCGTCCTCTGGAGCGACCATGGCTACCACCTGGGGGAGAAGAACGCCTGGCACAAGTTCACCCTCTGGGAGGAATCGACTCGTGTTCCTCTAATGTTTGCGGCGCCCGGCGTGACGAAAGCCGGTACGCGTTGTGGCCGGCCGGTGAGCCTGGTGGATCTCTACCCGACGCTGGCCGAACTTTGCGGGCTCCCCCGCAAGACGGGGCTCGACGGCCAGAGTCTCATGCCCCTGCTGAAAAACCCCGCGGCCGCTTGGGACCGGCCCGCTCTGATCACCTCGGGATTCAGCAACCACTCAGTCCGCGACGAGCGCTGGCGCTATATCCGTTACGAGGATGGTTCCGAGGAACTCTACGATCACCAGAAGGATCCCAAGGAATGGCGCAACCTGGCCGGCAAAGCCGAGTATGGCGATGTGAAAGAGAAGCTGACCCGCTGGCTGCCCCAGAAGAACCAGTCGCCGGTGCCAGGTCAGAAAGCGTACCGCTTCGACCCGAAAACGTACACCTGGAGCAAAGTGAGCTCATGAAGAGGCGGAGTTTTCTCCTCAGCACGGTGGCCTCGACGCTGGCGCGGGGCCTCGCGTGTGGGGCGGGCGCCGGGAACGCCGCTGCGGGAAAGCGGCCCAACATCGTTTTGGTTATGGCCGATGATATGGGCTTCTCCGATCTTGGTTGTTACGGCTCCGAGATCCCGACGCCCAATGTCGACCGCCTGGCGCGCGGCGGCGTGCGGTTCGCGCAGTTCTACAATGCCGCCCGATGCTGCCCGACTCGCTCTTCCCTGCTAACGGGCCTCTATCCGCACCAGGCGGGAATTGGCCACATGGGGCGGAACCTCGGTGTGCCAGCGTATCAGGGACATCTGAATGACCGGTGTGCGACAGTCGCCGAAGTTTTGCGCGACGCCGGCTATACGACGCTGATGTCGGGCAAGTGGCACGTGGGCGCCGAGAGGCCCCAGTGGCCATGCGACCGGGGCTTTGACGAATCATACGTGTTACTCGGGGGCGGTGCGAACTACTTCCGCCCGAAGCTCCTCGTGAGAAACGAGAAGCAGGCGCAGCCGGGGGCCGATGGCTACTACCTCACGGACGATTTCACCGCGCAGGCTATCGCGATGTTGGAGAGGCATGGACGAGGACCTCGCCCCTTTTTCCTTTACCTCGCCTACACCGCGCCCCACTTCCCGATTCAGGCTCCTCAGGAAGACATTGCGCGTCACCGGGGACGATACGGCATCGGATGGGACGAACTGCGGCGGCGGAGACACCGGCGAATGATCGAGCTGGGCATCGTCGAAAGGGATTGGCCTCTCAGCCGGCGTCCCCCGGAAGCTCCGGCCTGGGAGTCCGTCGAAAACAAGGAGTCCTGGGATCTGCGTATGGCCGTCTATGCGGCGATGGTCGAGCGCATGGATCACGGTATCGGCCGCGTCCTGCGGACGCTTCGCGACATCGGCGCCGAATCGAACACGCTGTTCTTGTTCCTGCCCGACAACGGCGCCTGCGCCGAGTCGAAGGAGCGTGGGAAGCCCGGTTCGCCCATCGGCTCGGCCGATTCGAATACCACCTATGAGCTGCCCTGGGCCAATGCGAGCAATACACCGTTCCGATACTACAAGCACTGGACGTATGAGGGCGGCATCGCCACTCCACTCATCGTATCGTGGCCAGCCGTCATCCGC
>JAPKYU010000554.1 GCA_026394175.1 Acidobacteriota bacterium
TGCCTGGCAGCTCTCCTCAACCTGGGCTTCCAGGCATCAACCTGCGGAAGGTGGAGCCGCGGTAAGCACGCAGACTGGAAAGTGGGTGCACTGAGGATTATGCTGGTCGGCTGCTGCGGGTGGCCCGAAGCACGGGCGGAGTACTTCCGGCACTTCCGGGCGGTGGAGTTGCAGACGACCTTCTTTCGGCCCACCGCCGAGAACCAGGAGAACCTGGCCCGCTTCTTCCGCTCGATCGAGCGCGAGGGCCGGCTGATGGCCTGGGAGCCGCGCGGCGATTGGGAGCCAACACCTCGATGAAGGAAGACGCGCTCCGTTTCATGAAGGAAATCGGCGCCTGGAAGCCGTGAAAAAATCGGGCCACAGCTCGAGGAGACAGGCAAAACTGCCTGTCCCACACTGCAATCAGAGCACTTAGCCAACTGTGGGACAGGCGGTTTCGCTTGTCCGCCGATTTTTTCACGGCTTCCTGATCCCGAGGCGCGTATTCGTCCCGCCCGTTTCGAGTGAAATACCGGCACCCTTGGCGGTCATTACCGGTCGTGAAGGGCACGCCAGAAATGACCGGCAGCCACCGGACGGGCGCCCCGCGGCGGCGGGACCTGCTGGCCAGGGTCCGGCGCCTCGCGCTGAGGCAGGAGAAACTCGCGCAGCTCATCAGCGCCGCGGAAGAGCTGGCGGATTCCATCCGGCTGGAAGTCGAGCAGATCAAGGCGTTCCTGGCTGCCGGCACGCCCATACGGGTGCCCGAGCGCACCGACGAGCGGGCCGCGGCGACGCTCCGGCACGCGGCCCAGGGCGGAGTCGGCGTTCTGAAGATCCGGCCGTTGCCCAACGGGCGCAAAGAATTCCGCATCGACGGCGGCGGGCCTTTCACGCTGCCGCCGGTACTGGGGGAGCTGCTGGGCATCCTGGCGCTGGACGCAGGCCACAGCGACGACAACCTGGTGGGCTGGAAATCGCTGAAGGAGTTGGCCCTGTTGCTGGGGCAGAAATCCGGGAAGTACTACACCAAAGCTGCCGTGACCAAGAAGCTGTGGTCGCTCCGGGAGGCGCTCACCAGCCGCGGCGTCAACCCCTGCCTAGTGCAGACGAATCTGCGACGCGGATGGCGCTTCGCCCTGCGCCAGCCGTTCGGGCTCACCGGGTAGGACGCGACGAAAAGGGCTACTTCACGCGCTTGGCAACGAAGTCCTCGCCGCCGAAATCGCCGACCTTGCGGCTGAACTTGATCTCGTCGCCGGACACCTTGCCCTTGTACTCGATGCGGATCGACTGATCCTCGAACTTCATCACTTCCACGAAGAAAATCTCGTCGCCGCTCACTTTGCCTTCCTGAATCTCAGTTGAGCCTTGTTGAAACGTCGCCTTGCCTGTGAGCTTCGCGCCGTCAACCTTGAAATCGTAGGTGTACTTCAGCAGGCCGATGGGGGTCTCGAATTCCGCGGTCCACTTGCCCGTCACGTCGGCGGCGTAGGCCGCAACCAGAAAGGCCAGCGAGAGAGCGGCCAAAACCAGAGCTCTGCGGGTCATCAGTTGCCTCCTGCCAGTCAGAATTTCGATCTTGGGATCTGTGGCGTCGCCACATTGTACACCAGCCGCCTTGACTGCGGCCAGCGGATCGCGCACGATGTGGGAGTGATGCGAAGCCCCTGGAATGCCGTTCTTCCGATCCTGTTGCTGAGCGCGGCCTTCGCCGCGGACCGGCCGTGGCAGCAGCTCCAAACGCCCGCGGCGACCGAAGTCGCCTCCAAGTTTCGTACGCCTCCGCCCGAGTACGGAATGGTGCTGTGGTGGGGTTGGGACGGCCCGGTGACCGAAGAGGTCATCATCCGGGACCTGGACCAGATCAAGGCGATGGGTTTCCCGGCCGTCATGATCGAGGCGGGCTACGGGATGACGGCCAAGTACCTGTCGCCGGAGTGGTTTGAGCTGGTTCGGGTGGCCGTGGATCATGCGCGCCGGCGCGGGATGCGCGTCTGGGTGGAGGACGAAGGCAAGTACCCCAGCGGTTTCGCGGGAGGCAAATT
>JAPKYU010000015.1 GCA_026394175.1 Acidobacteriota bacterium
GGCGCTTTTTGCCGAGCGACACCCCCGGAAAACCGACCAAAAGAAACGGTCGCACCCCGGAGGGGTGCGAGGAGAAGTCGCAACGGGAAAGTACATGACATTGGGCGTCTCACCTGCGGCCCCCCCATGAACTTGTACCCACAGCGCGGCGTTGCAAAGGGCCGGCAGGCGAGACGCCCGCGCTCCCAGGGTGCCCCTTAATGGGCGCCTTAGAACTGTTTTTCCGATATGCTTGACCTTTGCCTGGTGGTTCCACCGGTGGTACCATACTCGTGATGCCAACGGCGGATAAGATCGTCGCGAGAATGCGAAGCAACCCGCGCGACTGGCGGATCGAGGATCTGAAAGTCGTGGCAAACAGCCTCGGCATCGATTACGACCAGGGCGGGACGAGCCATGTTGTCTTCCGGCACCCGAAAGGCGGAAGATTGTCGGTGCCCGCGCGGCGCCCGATCAAACCGGTCTACATCCGGCTGTTCCTGGAGCTGATCGATAGACTAGGGAACCCACAATGAAGATCGACAAGAAACTTACCGAGTCATACCCGTTCACGATCCGCCCTCTGTCGCCGGAGGAGGGCGGCGGCTTCATGGTCGAATACCTGGACTTGCCGGGCTGTGTTTCCGACGGCGAAACGCCCGAGGAGGCAATGGAGCATGGCCGCGACGCCGTCAAGGCGTACCTGGCAAGCTGCGCGAAGCATGGCGACCCGATCCCCAAGCCCGGGGCGCCGAGCGGCCAATGGAGGCAGCGAGTTCCTCGCAGTCTCCATGCCCGCCTGGCAACGCGAGCGCGCCAGGAGGGCGTCAGCCTGAACGCGCTCGTTTCCGCGCTAATCGCCGAAGGACTCGGGAAGCGGCGTGCGTCTTGAACTGGTTTAAGAGGTGAAAGGCACCCGACTCCGGCGCTGGCTCTGTGGTTTAATCAGCGGAGAAGCCTTATAATTAAGGGCTGGGAAAGCATCTACATTGACTCCAATGATCGAAACCACGGGTTCAACGTGTCCGCTGGATCACTATCTGGCGATGCCGGACACGTCGCTGGACGAGCGCCTGGCCGCGGCCAAGGGCGAACTGGGCCGGCGCGCGGTCGTGCTGGGCCACCACTACCAGCGCGACGAGGTGGTGAAGTTTGCCGACTACCGTGGCGACAGCCTCAAACTTTCCCAACTGGCGGCCAGCCGGGAGGGCGCTGAGTTCATCGTCTTCTGCGGCGTGCATTTCATGGCCGAGAGCGCGGACATTCTGCGCCGCGACGGCCAGCGGGTGATCCTGCCGGACCTCAGCGCCGGCTGCTCGATGGCCGACATGGCCGATATCGGACAGGTGGAGGATTGCTGGGAGGCGCTGGAAGGCCTGGGGCTGGCCGACGGCCTGATTCCGGTCACCTACATGAATTCGGCGGCGGCCATCAAGGCCTTTTGCGGGCAGCATGGCGGGACGGTTTGCACCTCGTCCAACGCCGGCGCGGCCTTTCGATGGGCCTTGGAGCGCGGCCAACGCATCCTGTTTTTGCCCGACCAGCACCTGGGGCGCAACACCGGCTACGCCGTGGGCATCCCGCTGGCCGACATGCCTGTCTGGGACCCGTTCGCTCCCATGGGTGGTAATGCCGCGGATCGCTATTCCACGGCGCGGGTCATCCTGTGGAAGGGTCACTGCTCGGTGCACATGAGGTTCCTGCCCGAGCACGTGGACCGTGCCCGGGAGTTGTATCCCGGCGTGCGGGTCATCGTGCATCCTGAGTGCCGGTGGGAAGTCGTACAGAAGGCCGACGCCGTGGGATCGACCGAAGGTATCATCCGCGAGGTGGTGGGGGCGTCGGCGGGAACCGCCTGGGCGGTGGGCACGGAGATTCACCTGGTCAACCGGCTCGCCCGGGAGCACCCCGACCGCTTCATTACCTCGCTGGACTCCAGCGGCTGCCTGTGCACGACGATGTACCGCATCTCGCCGCAGCACCTGCTATGGACGCTCGAGAACCTGCTGGAAGGGCGCGCCGTCAACGTCATCCGGGTTGACGACCAGGTGCGCGACTGGGCGCGGGTGGCGCTGGACCGCATGCTGTCCATCCAGTGAAGCGGAGCCCGGCTTGGGCCGGTCCGCGGAGGGGAAAAAACCGCGTCGCCGGCGGGTTTGGTTTTGCCATGCCGCAACGATTCTTCAAACTGCGGGAAGCCGAGGAGATCCTCCCGTTGCTGGAGAAACTGCTGAACACGGCCATCGGCGAGAAAAAGAAGCTGGAGGACCTGGAGGCGACATTTACCGGGATCGCTCAGCACATTTTGCTGCGGGGCGGTGTGCTGATCGATCGCGCCAAAATAGCCGGTCTGAAAATCGAACGGAACAAGTCGGCGGTCGTCTTGCAGGAGGCGCTGGCGCACATCGAATCCAGCGGCTGCCTGGTCAAGGATCTGGATACCGGCCTGGTTGATTTTCCGTTCCTGCTGGACCAGCGCGAGGTATACCTGTGCTGGAAGCTCGGTGAGCCGGCGATCGGCTTCTGGCATGGTACGGACGAAGGGTTTGATGGCCGAAAACCAATCGACAAGAAGATGTTCGAAGGCGAGGAAGAACGGCCGAATTGAATGCGGAATGTGGAGTGCCGGGTGCGGAGTTAACTCCGCATTCCGAACTCCGAACCGGGAGTGAGTGATCATGCGCAGCGAATGGGTGAAGAAGCGGATGGGGCATGACTGCGTGACGCAAATGCATTACGCCCGGCAGGGCGTGCTGACCGAGGAGATGGCGTATGTGGCGCGCCGGGAACGGCTCCAGGGGGAAACGGTGCGGGCGGAGGTGGCGCGCGGCCGCCTGGTGATCCCCGCCAACATTCACCACGCCAACCTGGTCCCCATGGGCATCGGGGTGGCGGCCACCTGCAAGATCAACGCCAATATCGGCAATTCCTCGGTCACCTCCAACATCGAGCAGGAACTGGAGAAGCTCCGCGTGGCGGTCAAGTACGGCGCCGACACGGTGATGGACCTGTCCACCGGCGGCGAAATCCGCACCATTCGCCAGGCCATTCTTGGCGACGCCACCGTGCCGATAGGGACGGTCCCGGTGTACGAAGCGCTGGCCCGCGTGCGCCGCGTCGAAGACCTGACGGCGGAGATCCTGCTGGAAGTGATCGAGGAGCAGGCCGAGCAGGGCGTCGATTACATGACCATCCACGCCGGGGTGCTGCGCCGGCATGTTCCCCTGACGCAGAAGCGCGTCACCGGCATCGTCAGCCGCGGCGGCGCTATCATGGCCCAGTGGATGGTGGCCAACAACCGCGAGAACCCGCTCTACGAGCGCTTCGAGGACATCTGCCGCATCTTCCGCAAGCGGGATGTCTGTTTCTCGCTGGGCGACGGCCTGCGGCCCGGCAGCCTGGCCGATGCCAGCGACGAGGCGCAGTTCGCGGAGCTGAAGACGCTCGGCGAGCTGACGGAGGTGGCCTGGAAGCACGACGTGCAGGTGATGATCGAGGGCCCCGGGCACATTCCCATGGACCAGATCGAGCTGCAGGTCCGCAAGGAAGAGGAGATGTGCCACCAGGCGCCGTTCTACACGCTGGGCCCGCTGGTCACCGACATCGCGCCCGGCTATGACCACATCACCTCGGCCATCGGCGCCGCCATGATCGGCTGGTATGGCGCCTCGATGCTGTGCTATGTGACTCCCAAGGAACACCTGGGCCTGCCCGACGCCGAGGACGTGCGACAAGGCATCATCGCCTACAAGATCGCGGCCCACGCCGCCGACATTGCCCGCCGCCGTCCGGGCGCCCGCGATCGCGACGACGCCCTCAGCCATGCCCGCTTCCTGTTCGACTGGAATCGCCAGTTCGAGCTGGCGCTGGACCCCGAGCGCGCCCGTGGCATGCATGACGAGACGCTGGCCGACGAATCTTACAAGCAGGCCCACTTCTGCGCCATGTGCGGCCCGAAATTCTGCTCCATGAATATCAGCCAGGCAGTGGATAAGGAGATGGGGCTGGATCAGAACGGCCGGCGGGACGAGTACGTCCAGTTGCTTGCCAAGGTGGCAGAAAACCAGTAGGCAGTCGTTGATAGGCCGGCAGCGCGACCTTCTGCCTGTTGCCTTCCGGCTACCGCGCGCTGGCGCCGTGATCCTCCTTGGCCTTGAGCAGCCTGGCGTCGGCCTCTCCGAAGAGGCCGGGGAAGTCCATGCCGCCCTGCAACTCGGCCGCCCCGGCGGTAAATGCCAGGGGAATTCTGGTGGTTTCCAGCGCCGCGTTGCGCTCGTCGAGCCTGTGGCGAATTCGCCGGATCACCGCGTCGCTGCCGGGTAGGGTGGTCTCGGGGAGCACGATCACAAACTCGTCCCCGCCGTAGCGCGCCACAACGTCGGAGCCGCGGGTTGACTGGTGCATGATCCCGGCAAAGTCCACCAGCGCGGTGTCGCCGGCCGTGTGGCCGTACTGGTTGTTGAGGTTGTGAAAGGCGTCCAGGTCCAGCACCGCCAGTGTCAGCGGCAGGCTGTTGCGCCGTGCCCGGCTGATGTAGCGGTCGGACATCTCCTGCAGCGCCGCGCGATTGTAGGCGCCGGTCAGCGGATCGCGCAGCGCCTGCTCGGTCCGCAGGTAGCGCTGCAGCGTTTCCGCCATGAGACGGATGTCGGTGATTCGCGCCTGCTTGCCGCGGCTCTCCAGCAGCCAGGCCACCAGCAGCGCCAGCACCAGGGCCGCGAAGAACACCGCGCCGGGGGCCGCCAGGCTGACGCGGAACTCCCTGGGCGCCAACAGGGCTGTGGCCACCATGGCCAGCTCCGCGCCTATCAGCGCCACGGCCAGCGTCGTCTCCCAAGGGCTGCGCTGGTCCAGGACCCGCAGGCGAGCCCGCAGTTTCTCCGGCAATTCCGATTGTGACAGCTCTTCTGGGGTCACCGGCTTCTTCCAGTCTCTGTCGCGACCGACGCCACCAGGACCTACAGTTCGCGACCGATCCAAACAACCACCCCGCGCACAATGTCGAGGATGTTACGTTCCTCCAGCGAAATCGTGCGCGGCGAAAACCCGCGCTGCTGCATGTTCTCCGGGACGATGACCAGCTCTCCATTGACCACTTCGCAGTGCTTGGTGGTCCCGCCCTCGTCCAGGTTCAAGGCATAAATTCTGCTGAAGACCGGGTGTCGGCGCTTCTCCTCGTTCTGATCGATCAGCAGCAGGTCGTTGGGCTGGACCGTGGGCAGCATGGAAACCTCGGCTGCCCCGATCTTCACCAGCACCGGCCGCACGAACTGCTTCAAAAACTCGGCGGTGAAGGCCCGCGTGCCCGCGTAGCGCGCATCCACGGGGAAGGGCTGGCCGGCGGCGATGCGGCCTTTCAGCATCGGCACTTCCCGGAAGACGGAGTCCTTGAACTCGCGGTGCGGCAGCACGCGCTCCAGTTCGCTGGTTTCGAACAGGCTCTCGAGGTCCAGGCCGAGCCGCTCCATGAGGCGGTCGGCCACGCCGGAGGTGAGCTGGCGCGCGCCCTTCAAAACGTTGTGGATGTGCGGCTGGGAATAACCGGCCTGCAGAGCCAGGCGGCGCTCGCTGATCTCGCGCCGCTTGACCCGGGCGCGGAGGTTGTCGAGCAGACGCTCTTCAATATCGGCAAGCTTCATGGTCTGTTATACATAGCAGGCTGAAATAGCCATGTCAAGGCGGAAGTTGCGGCGCCCGCCGTCTCTATTTCGATTTGAAATTTTTTCCTTGACTTGTGATTTCGGAAAGTGATATCACTTCAGTCATGAATGTATTTCGTATAGATATTGTCATTGGACAGCTTGGTCCGCGGCCCAGGGCCCAATTCGGCGCGCGGGCCGGCCAGGAGGCAGCCCCATGAACTGGACGCCCGAAGGCGCGGCCGAACTGGCCCGCTATGATTGCCGTGGGTGCGGCGGCAGCGGTCTCGCAAGCGGCGAGCCCTGCGCCTGCGTGTGCCGCCGGGTCTTTCAGGTCTGTTACCGCCGCTTCCGGGTGTGCGCCGAGGCCGACGCCTTTGCCCGGGTGGTCACCTTCCGGGAGAACCGCCGCGGCGTGGAGCGCCACCTGATGTGGATTCGCCGCAACGAGGACTACTGCGCCGATTTTGAGGCCTCGGCCCGGCGGGTGCTCTCGCCGCAACTGTATCGCGTCTTCCGCCTGTGTCACGTCCTCGGCGCGGCCACCGACCTGGCGGCCCGCAGGCTGTCGATGTCGCGCTCCGTGCTGTACGACATGGTGGCCGAGATCGAGGAGCGGGTGGGGCGGGAGTTGGCCCTGATGCAGCCCTACAGCCCCTACCCGCCGCAGGCCTATCTGGGCTCGACGGCCCGCGGCGCCCAGCGCGCCTGCGCCCTATAGGGGGCGGCTCTTGGGCGCCTGGCAACGCAGATAAGAAAATCATCTGCGTCCGGACTGAGGTATACTGTGGCGGCTTGGGAGGGCCGCGCGGCCGGGGCCACACAAGGCCCGCGGCCGGCCGCCACTTCGATGGAAATAACCTGTCCGCGCTGTGGATTCACGAATAAGAATCAGGCTGTGCGGTGCGAGTGTTGCCTGGCGGAACTGGCCGGCGCTCCCGCGCCGTCCGTTTCCGAGGCGATGCCGTCCGTGACCGCGCCGGCCGAACAGCGGCCGGCTGCGGCGCCGCCGGCCTCGGCGGCCGGGGACGCCCCGGCTGCCCTGGCGCCGTCCACTCCACGGGACGCGCCGGAGGCGCCCAGCCCTCAGCCTCCTTCCTTGGGACAGCCGCCTCGTCTCACGCCGAGGATCACGGCACGCAGCGGCGCCATCATCGCCGGGCTCATGGTCATCGGCTTGCTCGGCGGCCTTTGGATGATGAAGGCCCGCCCCGGCCAATCGCCGCTCAAGCTGAACGTTGGGGGCGCCGGAAAATCGACGGCCCCAACGCCCCGGCAGGCGGCGCCGAGCGCCCAGGCGCCCGCGCCGCCGGCCGCGGCCGTGCGGCCGGCAACGAGCGAGGAAGTGGCCGCCGAAGCTCAGTTCAAGACCGCGCTGAGCCTGCTCGAACGCAAGCAAACCGCGCCGGCCCGCGATGCCCTTCAGGATCTGGCGCGGAAGTATCCCAGCACCAGGTCCGCGAAAGAGGCCCGCGCCCTCCTGTCGCAGATTCCCGAGGACCGGCCGGCCGCACAGGCTGCTGCCCGCCCGGCCGTTCCGCCAGCCCGCGAGCAGGCGGCCGCCAAGGGGGCCAAGGGCGGCGCGGCTGCCAGAACTGCGGCCGGCAAGCCGGCCGCTTCCGGGGCGGGAACCGCCGCCGCATCCGCCGAGCCGGCGCAAGCTGCGCAAAGCCGCCGCGTGTTCACCAGCGACGACTTGGCGGCGGGCCGCGTGTCCGGCTCATTCCGCCGGGCCGCGCCTTCCATCCCCGCATCGCTGCAATCGTCGCAGGTTGGCCCGTCCTCAGGACAAGGGGTCAAAGCGGCGCTGCAAGATGAACTGCGGTTGCTGCGCACCAGTTACGAATCCGGGCAGTGGACCGTGGAGGTCGAGTACAACCTGGTCACCACCCATGCCCGGCTTGTCTACCTGGGCGCCTGGATGACGGACCCAACCGTGTCTCGCCGCCTCGGTTACACGGCTGCCCCGATGTCGTCCGGCCGGGCCACGGCCCGGATCGTCTTGCCCAGCATTCCTCCGACGGCGTCCAATCTCCGAATCGTCTTCTTTGAGGACAAGGGCGCGTTGTTCTTCACGCGGGACTTTGTCATCACCAAATGAGCGGTCGTCGCACCACGGCGGTGAATCCGGGGCTTCAGACATCGAATTGCCGACTTTGCAGGCCGGTGCTATGCGCGCGCGTTCCAGGTTTCGGGCTTCGGGCTGTGGATGCTCCGGAAACCCCACGCCCGAAAGTCGCGGCCTGGCACTCTTAGCGTGCAACCTGGAACTTCAGACCTGGAACTGGCGTCAAGAGGAGGAACATGCTGCTGGGTTGGAACGGGGCCACCGCCATGAAGGCCGATCTGGCCACCGACATTCGGGCGGCGCAGAGGGCCGGCTACTCGTTCATCGAGCTGAATATCACCAAGCTCCAGAAGTACCTGGAGGGTGGCGGCTCGCCGGCCGAAGTGAGCGAGATGCTGGCGGCGGCCAAGTTGCGGCCTCTCTCCATCGGTTCGGTCGACCGCGTCACGTATGCCGGGGAGCAATGGGAGCGGATCGAGCGCGAGTACCGCGACATCTCGCGCCTGGCCGGCGAACTGGGCTGTGAATTCATCGTCAGCGGACCGGGCGCGCGTCCGGCCGGCGCGGCCGATGGCGAGGTCAAGGACGAGTCCATCAGCGTGCTGGAAGCGCTGGCGGACATCGCTTCCGGCGACGGCCTCAAGCTTGGCTTCCAGTTCCAGTCCTATCCTTCCTGCTCGGTTCGCACTCTGGAGCTGGCCTGGGAGATCATTTCGGAATTGGATCGGCCCGATGTCGGCCTGGTTCTGGACTCCTTCCACTTCCATGCCGGCGGCAGTTCGATGGCTTCGCTCCGCCGCCTGAAGGCCTCGAAGTTGTTCGCGTTTCAGGTTGGTGATTGCGAGGACCTGCCGCTGCCGAAACTGCAGAGCCAGCAGCACCGCCTGCTGCCCGGCGCCGGCGTGGTTCCCATCCGCAGAATCTGGCAGGAGCTGACATCCATTGGCTTCGAGCGGCTGGCCTCCGTCAAGGCCCCGCGGCCCGAATACTGGGACCGCGACCCGTTTGAGCTGGCGGCCGAGGCCCGCCAGGCCCTGGAGAAAGCGCTCGGCCCCGTGCCGGCAAAGAAGTAACGCCGCCGGTTTCCTGCTACATGCACCGCTGCCGTTGGCCGGGCGATTTTTTCACCGCTGCTCAGGTTTCAGCCCGCCGCCTACAGCCTACAGCCTGCAGCCTATATAATCGACCGGATGCAGTTCCCCGATCTCTGGAGGTTGGCCTGGGCAGCCCTGCGGGCGCACCGCCTCCGCTCCTTCCTCACCGTTCTCGGCCTGGTCATGGGGGTGGCGACGCTCATCACCGTCATGACGCTGATCCAGGGGGCCAATGCCTACGTCAAAGACAAGATCGCGAATCTGGGGATCGACGTCTTCCAGGTTGCCAAGACTCCCATCGTCATCTCCGATTTTGAGGAGTTCCTGAAGGCCCGGCGCAACCGCGACATCACCCCGGCAGACATGGAGTTCCTGGCCCAGCGATGCGCACACTGCGCCGCGGTCGGCGCGCAGGTGCAGACCCCGGCCCGCGTGCGCTACCGCGACCGGGAAGTGACCGATGTCGCGATTCTGGGGCAGACGGCGAACATGGCTTACATCGGCACCCGCAATGTGGAGCGCGGTCGCTTTCTCACCGCGTTCGAGGAGCAGCAGGCCGCATCGGTGTGCCTGCTGGGTTCCACGCTGGCTGAGAAATTGTTCGCCGGCGTTGACCCCATCGACAAGCTGGTGCGGCTGGGCCCGCGGGAATTGCGCGTGGTCGGCACCATGGAAAAGATCGGCTCGGTGCTGGGCCAGGATCAGGACAACTACCTGGTTCTGCCACTGCCCTTGTTCTTGAAGCTTTGGGGCCCGCGCCGCAGCCTGCTGCTGCAGATCCGCACGGCCGGCGAGACGGATTTCCAGTTGGCCCAGGACGAGGTCCGCGTTTACCTGCGCGCCCGCCGGCACCTGCTGCCCGGCCAGAAGGACGATTTCTACATTGCCACCCCCGATTCCTATCTCGATTTGTGGCATTCGATCAGCTCCGCCTTCTTCCTGGTGTTCGTCCTGGTTTCTTCGATCGCGGCGGTGGTGGGCGGCATCGTAATCATGAACATCATGCTGGTATCGGTGACGGAGCGGACCAAGGAAATCGGAGTGCGGCGGGCCTGCGGCGCGCGCCGGGCCGACATTCTGCGGCAGTTCCTGGCCGAGGCCTTGTTGGCCTGCCTGATCGGCGGCCTGGCCGGCGTGCTGCTGGGCTTCGCCGCCGCCACGGCGTTGAAGTATTTCACCAGCTTCCCGGCCGAGGTTCGGCTGTGGGTGGCGGTCCTGGGGGTGGCGCTGGCTTCCACCATCGGGCTGTTCTTCGGCATCTACCCGGCCGGCCGGGCGGCCCGGCTGGATCCCGTGGTGGCGTTACGATCGGAATAGATCGCACGCGGCAGGCAGATTTCGGATTGCGGATTTCGGATTGCGGATTTCGAACTGGTAGCCAATCCGCAATCCCCAATCCGCAATCCGCAATTCCGAGATGACGCGAGACGAGCTTAAAGAAAACTTCCTGGTGGCGTTCCAGACGCTGCGCTCGCGCAAGGGCCGGTCCGCGCTTACGCTGCTGGGCATCGTGGTGGGCGTCACCTCGGTCATCGCCGTGGCGGCCATCATCCACGGGCTGAACCGGCACGTGGCCAGCCGCGTGGAGTCGCTCGGCTCGCGGGTGTTCTTCGTCAGCCGGCTGCCCTTCGCGCATTTCGGGCGCCTGCCGGAGGAGATCCGCCTGCGCAAGTATTTCCGCTACGACGACGCGCGCCTGATCCGCGAGCAGTGCCGAAGCTGCGAGTACGCCACCGCCTTCGGAACGCGCATGATGTTCATCAACAACGAAACCAACGAAATCCACGCGGGCCGCGAGCGCGTCGACAACCCGTTTCTCCGCGGCGTGGATCCCGAGTATGCCGACGCCATTCCGTTGTTCAGCGTGAGCGACGGCCGCTTCATCTCGCATTTCGACCTCGATCACTCGCGCTTCGTCTGCGTCCTGGGGGCGGGTGTGGCCGGTTCCTTGTTTCCGGCTGTCGATCCGGTGGGGCGCGAAGTGACTCTCAACGGGCAGCGCTTCGAAGTGATCGGAGTGTTCGAGAAAGACCCGGGGCTGTTCGGCGGGCCGGGGGTGGACCGCTTCGTCGTCATCCCCTACTCCACGTTCCACAAGCTTTATCCCGCAAGCAAGGAGCACTTCATCGCGGTCAGCGTCCGCGATCCGCTGCTCATCCCCAAGGCGGAGGACGAAGTGATCGATATCCTGCGGCGGCTCCGCCGCGTCCCGCCCCGCGCCCCCAACGATTTTGATGTGGCCACCCCCGATTTCTTCACCGACCTGTGGAACCAGTTGACCGGCGCGCTGGTGCTCCTGACCGCCGTGATCAGCTCCATCGGCCTGCTGGTAGGCGGCATCGGGGTGATGAACATCATGCTGATTTCGGTCACCGAGAGAACGCAGGAGATCGGGGTGCGTAAGGCCGTTGGGGCACGGCGACAGGACATCCGCGCGCAGTTTTTGATCGAGGCCGTCACGCTCACCAGTTGCGGCGGCGTGCTGGGCATCATGGTGGGAACGGCGACCGCCTGGATGGTGCGCATGCTGGCGCCCTCGCTCCCCGCCGAAGTATCCCTGTTGTGGGTCTCGCTGGGTTTCCTGATCTCCGTTTCCATCGGCCTGTTCTTCGGCATCTACCCCGCCAACCGGGCGGCCAAGCTTGATCCGATTGTCTGCCTGCGCTATGAATAGGTGGCAGGCGGCAGATAAGGCGTAGCCCCCGGCCGCCGGCCACCTGCCACCGGAGGTGCCTATGGCTCGCCGCGTTCGCTGGGCGCGCGCTGTTCCGGCGTTGCTCCTTTCCCTGTCGGTCCAGGCCTGCGCGCAACGCGCGGAACCGCCCCAACAGGCGCGCGAGCGGATGGTGAAACAGCAGATCGAGGAGCGCGGAGTGAAAGACCCGCGCGTACTCGAGGCCATGCGCCGCGTCCCGCGCCACTTGTTCGTGCCGCCGCCGCTCGTTCCCCACGCTTACGACGACACGCCGCTGCCCACCGCCTCCGGCCAGACCATTTCCCAGCCGTACATCGTGGCCTTCATGACCGAGCAATTGCGGCCGGAGAAGTCCCACGTGGCGCTGGAAGTGGGCACCGGCTCGGGCTACCAGGCGGCGGTGCTCTCGTTGCTGGTCTCCAAGGTTTACACCATCGAGTTGCTCCCCGAACTGGCCCGCACCGCGGCCGAGCGGCTGCAGAAGCTCGGCTATCGCAATGTCGAAGTGAAGCAGGGAGACGGTTACGCCGGCTGGCCCGACCATGCCCCCTACGACCTGATTATTGTCACGGCCGCCCCGCTGGAGGTGCCCCCGGCCCTGGTTCAGCAACTGAAGCCCGGCGGCCGGCTGATCATTCCGGTTGGCCCGGCGGGCTTCCAGGAATTGCAGCTTGCCACGAAAGACGAGAGCGGGCGCTTGCAAGTCCGATCTGTTCTCCCGGTTGCCTTTGTCCCCCTCATCAAGCCCGGCAAGTAATTCACCACAATGGAATTTTGCAAGTGCCTCAGTCATCACCGCCCAACACCAGGCGCACGTCCACGGCCAGAGTCTCTTCGGAGGCGACGGCGGCAAGCAGCGGGTTCACTTCGATGGCCGCGATCTGGGGATGATCGAGCCCGATTTGGCCGAGGCGCAGCAGCGCTTCCACCAGCCGGGCGCGGTCCGCCGGAGGCTTTCCCCGGCATGGCCCCAGAAGCACGGAAGCGGGGACGGAATCGATCAGCTCCTCAACCTCGTCGGGCGCCGCGGGCAGTGCCAGGTAGGCGACCTGGGCCAGGACCTCTACCGCGATACCTCCCAGCCCGAAAGCCAGCAGCGGCCCCAGCCGCGAGTCGCGCAGGAACCCGGCGAGCACTTCCCGATGCTGGCCGCGAACGAATTTCTGGACCAACGCGCCATGCCGGCCGGTCGACGGGATGGCGGCGAAGGCCCGGGTGAGCGCCTCAGGGCTGCCGATGTCCAGGATCACGCCGCCGGCCTCGGTCTTGTGGACGATCTCCGGATCGAGCGTTTTCAGCACCACCGGGAAGCCAACCTGTTCGGCAAAGGCCGCGGCTTCGGCCGGCGTGTTCACTCTGGCAAAGGGCGGCGAGCCAATGCCGTAGGCAGCCAGCAGGCGGAACAAGTCATCGGCCGCCGGTGGCACAGGCATCCCTGCCTGCGTTCCACCGGCACAGGCAGGGATGCCTGTGCCGCCGCGCCGCGCCATCCGCTGCCGCAGTTCCGCATAGCGGGTCAGCGCCACCGCGGCCCTGGCGGCCGCTTCCGGAAACCAGAATGCGGGGATGTCGCGCGCCGCCTGCCATTCCGGGTTCCTTTGTGACATCAGCAGGGACGCCAGAACCGGCTTCCCGTGTTTCTCGCCGAGCGCTGCCAGCCCGTCCAGCAACCCCGGGCCGGCACTGCCCAGAGGCGGGCTGACTTTGATGACCAGCAACTGTTCCACGCCCGCGTCGGAGAGCAGTTTCTCGGCGCAGCTTAGGTAGGTGGCATCGTCGCCTAGCGGCAGCAGATCGACCGGATTGCGCACGCTCGCCCCCCGCGGCGCGCCAGCCTGAAGCTGCTCGGTGGTTTCCGGCCGCAACTGGGCCAGCCGCATGCCGGCCGAGACGGCTTCATCGGTGGCCAGCACGCCGGGGCCGCCGGCGTTGGTCAGCAGGGCGAAGGAGCGTGCGGAGGAGGAGGGCACGCGCCCCAGCGAAAACGCCACGCCCAGCTCCAGCATCTGTTCCAGCGAGTGGACCACCAGGAAGCCGGCGCGCTGGAAAATGCCTTCCGCGATGCCCGGCCGCGTGGACATGGCGCCGGTGTGAGAGGCGGCCGCGACGGCGCCGGCCGGCGTGCGCCCCGAGTGCAGCAGCACCAGGGGCTTTTCGCCGGCCAGCCGGCGGCCGGCCGCCAGCAGCTCGCGGCCGTGGCCGAGCGATTCCATATAGAGCATGACCACGCGGGTGGAAGGCTGCGCAACGCAGTACTCGAGCAGTTCCGCCGCCGTAACGTCGGTTTCGTTGCCCAGCGAAACGAACTGCGAGAAGCCCAGGCGCCAGCGCGCGGCGATGCTGAGCACGGCCACGCCCAAGGCGCCGCTCTGGGTGATGAAGGCGGCGCTGCCGGCCCGCGGCGCTGCCGGAGAGAAGGTGGCGTTCAGTTTCACCGCCGGGTCCAGGTTCATCAGCCCCATGGAGTTGGGTCCGATCAGCCGGACGCCGCGCCCGCGCGCCAGGGCGGCCACCCGCCGCTCACGCTCCTCGCCCTCCTGGCCGGCCTCGCGAAAGCCGGCGGCGATCACCTGCACGCGCCGGATTCCGCGCCCTGCGCATTGCGCCAGCGTCTCCTCGGTCTCGCGCGCCGGCACCATCAACAGGGCCAGGTCGATGCCCTCCGGCAGATCGGCCACCCGCGGATAGCAAGGCAGCCCTCCAATCGTTTCCACCTTCGGATTCACAAGGTGGATGCCGCCCCGGTAGCCGCCCTGTTTCAGGTTGTCCAGCAGAACGGCGGAGAGTGTAGCCGGGCGGGAGGAAACGCCCACCAGGGCGATCGAACCGGGCGCCAGGAATTGCCGCATGGCGGACAGTGTATCAGCGGAATTCTCCACGGATGTACGACGACGAAGGTCACCGCCTGGGGGTGAAGGGCACGGGAGTTGTCAACCCTCCCGGCTGAGGAAATCTGCTTCCACGCTGTTGGGAATCACACCCGCCTGGTAGCCGAGCGTGAAGAGCCGCTGGATGGCCTGCCGTCCGCGCTCGCCGCAATCGAGCGAATACTCATTCACGTACATACCGATGAACTTCTCGGCCAGCGGTTGCTCTATCTCCCGCGCGAACTGCATGGCGTACGCCAGGGCCTCTTCCCGATGGTCCATGGCGTACTCGATGCTGCGACGTACCAGCCTGGCAACCTCCTTTTGAATCTCGGCCGGCAGGCGCCGCGCCACGACCAGTCCGCCGAGCGGCAGCGGCAGGTTGCATTGCTGGTGCCACCAGCGGCCAAGATCGGCGATGCGGTGCAGGCCTTCGCGGTCGACGGTGAGCTGGGCTTCGTGGATGACCAGGGCGGCGTCGGCGCGCCCGTCGCGCATGGCCTGAAGCACGCGATCGAACGGCACCACCACCGGCTCCGCGTTGGGCTGGAAAAGTTTGAGGACCAGCCAGGCGGTAGTCAGCAACCCGGGCACCGCCACTTTTTTTCCTTTCAACTCCTCGGGCCGGAACAAATGGTCGGACACCACCAGCGGGCCGTAGCCATCCCCCATGCTGCTCCCGGTCGAGAGCAGCCGATACTGCTCGGCCAGATAGGGGTAGGCGTGGAATGAAATCGCGCTCACGTCGAACTTGCCCTCCAGGGCGCAGCGGTTGAGCGTCTCGATCTCGTGCAACTCGTGGTGGAAGGTGATCAGGCGGGAACGCAGTTTTCGCGTGGCCAACCCGTAGAACATGAAGGCATCGTCGGAATCCGGGCTGTGCGCCAGCAGCAGTTCGCGCTTTTCCATAGGAGAAGAATCTTGCCTGCGATGAATAATGAACGACCGCTCAGCACGGGTCGGAGTGCCGGCATCGGCGCCGCCTTCCAACTGCCCAGCCTTCGGCGGGCTCCAGCTTGCCGCAACATCCCAGGGGAGCTTCAGCGTAGCATATCGGGGGGGCGGCGGCCAATCCTCTTTTCCCTTGCCAATCCTCGGCGCGCGACCGTACAATGAAGCTTTGCACCTCCCCGCCAACAGGGTTCTCTGAGGCGTTGCCCGGCGAAATTGGCGCTCACCTGAAAGGGATCATTCGCACTGATTCGCACTGGAATGAAGGGACGCGGTCCACATCGCAATAGACATCGGGACGAGGGAATACACACCCCGCCGAGACGCGCCGTCGCCGCGGTCGACGATCTGTTCTTTGCAAGCAAGATCAACGAAGCGGCCAAGCGCGCCGGGATTCTCGTGGACTTTGTCAAGGATGATCGGTCGCTGCTGGAACTGGCCGCCGCCAAGCCCGCGCTCATCATCCTGGACCTCAACTTCTCTGCCATAAAGCCGCTCCAGACGATTACCAAGCTGAAGGCCAAGCCGGAGTTCCGGGGCATCTCCGTGGTCGGCTATGTCTCGCACGAGCAGGGCGAGCTCAAACAGAGAGCTCACGACCTTGGTTGCGACATGGTCATGGCGCGCTCCGCTTTCTCCCAGAACCTGCCGACCCTGCTGAAGCGCCACGCGGTCCGTTAAACCCAGTGCAAATTGAAACAAAACTACCCAGCCCAGGCCGGCTTTGGCGGCACGCCTTTCCCGTAATTCCCTGATTCGCAATGACTTGCTGTTTGGAATAAGCCTTGCCTAATGATTGTTGCTCGCGAATTCAGAGTTGCTGAGGTGGTTCACATGGTTAAGAGCTTGGAAAGCACACTTCGTCTGGTTTATATCGCAAGCACCCTGCTGATGGTTACGACGGCTGCCGGTCTGCTGTGGCTGAACCTGCTGAATCACTTCCTGAAGCAGGCGGGGAACGGGATTCCCCTGGCCGGCCCGCTGTCGGTGGTGCTGGGACTGCTTGTGATCAGCACTTGCGTGCACATGGTCCGCGCGGCCCGCGCGGAGATGACGACCGTTCTCGGTCGCGTCTAAGCCAGGCGAGCGGGCGCGGGATCCATCGCAGATTTCAGCAGTGCCGCTTTTTTACTCGCCAGCGAACGGCGGCCGACGACAGGGAACAAGGGCCCTATCGTCCGCCGCCTGTTGCTGTTTTGCGGGAATCGCCCGAATCTCGACGATGCGGGACGTGGTGATGACGCGGCCCCCCACCGGACCAAACTCCAGGCACATTCCCCTGCCGATGAAGCGGGCCTTCAGCATTGAGCCGCCCCAGGTGGAACCGTGGATATGTACGGGCAGCGGCCGCGGGCAGTAGCGCGGGTGGCCCGAGATCAGCGCCCGTCCTCTGCCGCGATTCAGAATGCGGTAGCAGCGGCTTTCCGTTTCAACCTCCAGTTCCGCGCCCTCGGCCAGCGAATCGAGGTGCACGCCGCCTTCGATCTCCGACTGGATGATGTTGTGGTTGACCCGGTCGCTCAATCCCGGGTGGGGCCGAAACAGTTCGGTGTAGATTCCACTTTCCATGGCCTGGGACCCATTATACATGCACGGCGCAAGCGGGTCTGGCTTCGGCCGGCCGGGGTTGAAATCCGCAATCCGAAATCCGCAATCCGCAATGCTAGTGTGCTGAGTCATCAATTCGTTGCATAAGTTGGCCGTTCCCGGCTATACTGGCCCAACCTTCGAGGAGGTGGACCATGCGTACGGGTCGGCCGAAGAAACCAATCACTTTGCAGGCCGCAGAGAAAGAGAAACTGGAGATGTTGGCCCGGCGGCCGAAGACCGCGCAGCGGTTGG
>JAPKYU010000146.1 GCA_026394175.1 Acidobacteriota bacterium
CGGCCCATCGGCCGGCGCCCCATCCGCAGGCGGCAGTTGCAGCCGCCCCAGGGGCCAGAAGTCCAGCAGCAGGAAGACAAACGGCAGCGTGACCAGCATGGGCTTGGCCGCGAGACCCAGCGCCAGCAGCACAAAGACGGCCGCGTATCGCACCAGGGACGGCCGCTCGGCATAGAGCGCGTACGCCCCGAGCGCCAGCATCCAGAAGAGCGTGCTCAGGACGTCCTTGCGCTCGGTCACCCAGGCCACCGACTCCACGTGCAGCGGATGGAGCGCAAAGAGCGCCGCAACCGCCGCGCTCGGCCACCGCGCCCCCGTCATCCGCTTCAGGACAAGGAACAGCAGCACGGTGTTGGCGATGTGCAGGCCCAGGTTGGCCAGGTGATGCGCGCCGGCATCCATGCCGAAGAGGTGCGCGACCGCCGCATGCGACAACCGCGTCAGCGGGATCCAGTTGCACCCCTCGGTGGTCGTCAGGGCCCAGAGGATGCTGTCCCACGTCAGGCCGGCCTGGACATGCGGATTCTCGGAAACGTCGCCCGGGTCGTCGTAATTGTTGAAGTCAAAGCGGCCCAGCGGCCAGAACACGACCGCAATGGCCATCAGGAGCAAGATGCCGACGGCAATGTCATGGCGCACGGCTACGGTCCTCCGGCCGGTGTGCTTCCGGCAGACGGCGCAGGAAGCGGCGTCAATGGCGACGGGGCAACTCCGGAGCGAATCTGGGCCTCCAGCTGACGGGCAAACGCGAAGTCCGGCTTCAGGCGAAGCGCCTCGCGCACGTGCGCCGCGGCCTCGGCGGCCGCGCCCCGCGCCAGGAGGCACGCCGCCAGATAGGCGTGGGCCTCGACGTAATCAGGCTGGAGCCTCAAGGCCTCGCGGAAGTGCACGGCCGCTTCGTCAAGTCGCCCCTCGACAAACAGCGCCCCGCCCCAGTTGTGCTGGGGAGCGGCCAGCGCGGGGTTGAGGCGGGCCGCCTGGCTCGCGTGGGCCATCGCCTCCTGTGTCAGGCCCTCGGTGAGAAGGGCGACCGCCAGGTTGCAGTGCGCATCGACCAAGTCGGGGTCCAGCGCCGCCGCACGCCGGAGAACGTCGAGCGCCTCGCGGTTCCTTCCGAGACGGCAAAGCACGGCTCCCAGGTTGGCGTAACCCCGCGCCTGCGACGGGTCCAGCCGGATGGCCTCGGCAAAGTGCACGGCGGCTTCTTCAAAGCGGTCCTGGTTGAACAGGACGCCGCCCAGGTTGTTGCGGGCGTCAATGTAGTCGGGCTTCAGGCGCACCGCCTCGCGATAGTGGTGCAGGGCCTCTTCCTTCAGCCCCCGCCGCTGAAGTGCTGCGCCGAGGTTGTTGTGGGCAAGGCCGTTGTGGGTCGTCGCTTCGGCAGCCCGCCGCCACAGCGTCTCATTGTCGGACCAGAAGGACACCTGCCGCGCGGCCAGAACCCCACACACAGCAACCGTGGCAACACCCAGCGGCACGAGAACCTTCCGCCGATGGCACCATGCTTTCGCCGTATCCGCCACACCCCACGCAGCCATGATGAAGACGCCGACGAGGGGCACGTAGGTGTACCGGTCGGCCATCGCCTGAGCGCCAACCTGGACAAGGCCGATGACCGGCACCAGCATCCCCAGGAACCAGAACCATCCAACCGCCAGGTACGGCCGCCGCCGCACACTCATAATCACCAGCGCCGTAAGGGCCGCCAACCCGCCCGCCGCCGCAACCGGCTGCCACCAGGGCCGGTTGACAAAAGGGTAGAACACCGCCAGGTCGCTTGGCCAGACTGCCTTGGCGAGATAAGCAGCATACGCGATCGGCACTCCCGAGAGACGTGCGATCAGGGGGTGTTCTTCGGTCGACGCAATCGATCCGCCGCGAGCCTGGACCAGATAGGTTACAACGCTCGATGCCGCCGACAGGGCCAGGAGCGGGACCTTCTCCAGCGCCAGCCGCAGCGCCCGGGCGGCAGCGGCACGCCACGGCCCATCGGCCGGCGCCCCATCCGCAGGCGGCAGTTGCAGCCGCCCCAGGGGCCAGAAGTCCAGCAGCAGGAAGACAAACGGCAGCGTGACCAGCATGGGCTTGGCCGCGAGACCCAGCGCCAGCAGCACAAAGACGGC
>JAPKYU010000577.1 GCA_026394175.1 Acidobacteriota bacterium
AGGCGAAGGCGACGGGCTTGCCGCCGAGGAGCCGGCGGGGATCGTGTTGCGTGAAGAACTCGGTGCTCGTGAGCCGGAAGAGTTGTGTGTCTGTGGACCAGGGGCCGTCATCGAGCGGGGCGGGGTCGATCCCGAGGGCCACGGTGGGAGGCTGCGCGAGCCGCAAAGAGCATCCGCCGAGCACGCCCACCTCGAGATACGTTTCGGGTTTCAGCGCTTCGTGAATCCAACCCAGAACCTGGTAGCTGTCCGGGCCGGGGAACCGCGCGGCGGCGTCGGCGTCGTGAAGCGCCATTTGCACGATTTGGTAGGGGGAAGATCCCATGGTGGTCACAATCGACACTGACGCTGGTCTGTTCAGGCTGGCGGAGAACGGGCGTTGTGAAGAGCGCCCGCTGTTCGATCCGGAAGCCTTTCGCATATTATCGCGCCAATGGCTGATTCTCGGCTGGAACCTCGGGTACTGGGCCTGCTTTTCCTGGATGGGCCGGCAACTGCTGCAGTTGCCAGATGACGTGCTGCGCCTGGCCGAGCTGCTGTGGCGGGTTCGCCCCGACGTGATCGTGGAGACCGGAGTCTACGACGGCGGGAGCACTCTGCTGTTCGCGAGTCTCTGCCGGCTCGCGGGACGGGGCCGTGTGATTTCGGTGGAGCGGGAATTCCGCCCCGGAGTGTGGGCCGCGGTCATGGAGGCGGCCGGGGATCTCGTGACGCTGATCGAAGGCGACTCTGCGCTGCCCGAAACGGCGGCGCGCGTGGAGCGCGAGATGCGCCGCGACGAGCGCGTTTGCGTGTTTCTTGACAGCGATCATTCCGCGCGGCACGTGGCGATGGAACTGCGCCACCTGAGTCACATGGTTTCTCCAGGATGCTACCTGCTTGTGGCCGACAGCATCTGTGCCGACCTGGCCCACACCCCCGCCGGCGAAGCCGCCTGGAAGTATGACCACCCCGGCACCGCCGTTGATGAGTTTCTGGCGACGCATCCCGAGTTCACGCGCACACGGCCGGCCCCGCTATTCACAGGGGAGTTCGACTTCACCGAGCTGAGCTACTTTCCATCGACTTGGTTGATAAGGCAGGGAACGGCGGAAGCGCGGCCTCGAGCGCCGCGGCAACGCGCATTAGCAGCGCCTCCTCGAACGGCCGTCCGATGAACTGCATGCTCACGGGCAGCCCCTGCCGGTCCAGCCCGGCCGGCAGGGACAGCGCCGGCAAGCCGAGCGGGTTGACCCCGCGCACCAGGCGGGTCGAGGCCAGGCGTACGTCCTCCTGTTGCCCCCGGATGTCCATAGAGGTCTCGCCCTGGCGTGGCGCAGCGGTGGGGGTGGTGGGGGTGAGCAGGCAGTCCACCTGCTTCAAGAGCGCCCGGAACTCCTGTTGCATCATGCGGCGGAGGCGCTGCGCGTTGACGTAGTCGGCAGCCGCCACCAGGCGTCCCTGTTCGAGCAGCGCTCGCACGTCGGCGCCGAACTCGTGGCGGCGGTGCATGTGCGGCTCCATCACCGCCGAGGCTTCGGCGTAAAGGATGATCCGGGCCACAACGTTGAGCGCGGCGATGTCCGGCACGCGCACTGCGACCACGCGCGCCCCCTGCGCTTCGGCAGTTTCCGCCGCGCGCCGCAGAGCGCCGGCCACGTCTTCCTCCACGCCGTCGAAATAGAAGTTTTCCGGCCAGCCGATGCGGACGCCGCCGAGGGAAGGATCCTGCGGTGGGAGGTAGTCCGGCACAGGCTGCCGGCTGGAGGTCTCATCGCGCAGGTCGAACCCGGCCAGCACCTGCATGGTCACGGCCACATCCCGCACCGAGCGCGCCAGCGGCCCCACGTGGTCCAGGCTGAAGCCCAGCGGCATGACTCCGTAGCGGCTCACGCGCCCGTAGGTGGGCTTCAAGCCGGCTACGCCGCAGAAGGAGGCCGGGATGCGGATCGAGCCGCCCGTGTCGGTGCCCAGGGCCATGAAGACCATCCCGGCGGCCACGGCGGCGCCCGAGCCGCCGCTCGAACCGCCCGG